>JASFRI010000181.1:0-8330 GCA_050115015.1 Acidobacteriota bacterium | reverse complement strand
GATCTTCCGGTCCATCCCGGCGTCCTCGACGCCCTTCAGGCGGCCGATGTGCTTGAGGAAGGCCGCGACCTTCATCTTCTTGTAGACGCCACGCTCCTCCGGCAGGTAGCCGATCCGATCCTTCGCCTCGAGGGCCGACCGGTGTCCGAGCACCGAGATCTCCACGCGATCCGGGAACAGGATCGACATGATCATCCGGATCGAGGTGGTCTTTCCCGCCCCGTTCGGCCCGATGAAGCCGCAGAGGCTTCCCCTCGGGACGCTCAGATCCAGGTCCCGGACCGCGACCTTGGTCCCGAAGGTCTTCGTGACGCCCTTCACGCGGATCGCGTCCCCCATCTCTCTCATGCCGGTCTTGCTCCTCCAGGTCGAGTTCGTCTGGTTGTACGGTGCGGGGGTGACGAGGTTTCGGCGTTGCCTCCGCGCCGGCCCTCCCCGGTCCCTGTGACCTCGGTCACGGCGCCGCCGGTCCTCCCGGAGCAACATGATAGGGAAGCGGGCCGCGACCTGCCCGGCGGAGGAGGTGCCAGTGCTTGCCCGGAAGATCATCCACATCGACGAGGAGTTGTGTGACGGCTGTGGACAGTGCATCGACGCCTGCGCGGAGGGCGCCCTGCAGCTCGTGGACGGCGTGGCCCGGCTCGTGGGCGACGTGCTATGCGACGGGTTCGGCGACTGCGTCGGCGAGTGCCCCACCGGTGCCCTCACCATCGAGCAGCGCGCGGCGGCCCCCTTCGACCTCGAGGTCACGAGGGCCCACGTCGCCCGCCGGGGAGGGGCGGCGGCGGTGACCCGCCTCGAGGACGCGGCGCGTGCCCACGGGCCACGGCCCCGGCAGGCCCTGCCGATGGTGCCGCCGGTCCAAGGAGGCTGCCCCGGCTCCCGCTCCCGGAGCCTCGACGAGGCGACCGCCCCCGAGGCGGCGGAGCCCTTGGGCGGTGCGGGTCCCCGCCGGGCCATCCCCTCGGAGCTCCGGCAATGGCCGGTCCAGCTCCACCTCGTCCAGCCCGGCGCTTCCTTCTTCCGGGACCGGGAGCTGGTGGTGCTGAACCCCTGCGGACCGGTCGCCTCGGCGGATGTCCACTGGCGCTTCCTGCGGGGCCGCTCCGTCGTCGTCGCCTGCCCGAAGCTGGATGATGCGCGTCCCTACGCGGAGAAGCTGGCGGCCATCCTCTCGGAGGCATCGATCCCCAGGGTCCTCGTCGTCCGGATGGAGGTGCCCTGCTGTGGCGGGCTCACCCGCATCGTCCGGGAGGCCGCGGCGCGGAGCGGTCGGGGCGATCTGGCGGTGGAGGAGGTCACCCTGGGCCTGAACGGGGACCTGCAACGGGTCGCGCCGGCGTAGCTCCGCGGTGGCGGAGCCTCGCGAAATCGACCCTCTGGAGGATCCCTCGTCGTCCTTGAAGGCGCCCTGGCCGGATCCGGCGTGGTCACCCGCAACCCGTGATGGCGTGGACGCCCGGTAACCGCGGTTGCCCGCCGGGGCCGAGGACCGGTAGCATCTCCGAGATCGCGACACCGGGGGAGGAGCCGTTGGGTACCGTGGAACTGCTGGATCGCGACCGTAGCGTCGTGGTGGTCATCGACCTCCAGGGGAAGATCCTGGAGATGGCCTGGCGCAGCGGCCTGGTGATCGACGCGACGCGCCGCCTGATGCGGATCGCCGGGATCTTCGAGGTCCCGGTGCTGCTGACGGAGCAGTATCCGAAGGGGCTGGGTGCGACCCACGCCGACATCCGGGAGGCCTTCGACGCCCTGGAGGTGCCCAGGGGGTTCCTGGAGAAGGTGTCCTTCGGGTGCTGTGGCGATGCGGGGTTCGAGCAGGAGCTCCGCCGGCTGCTCCCCGGTGTGATCCCCGCGAAGCGGCAGGTGGTCGTGGCCGGGATCGAGGCCCACGTCTGCGTGATGCAGACGGTACTGGAACTGCTGCGGACCGGGAACCAGGTCCACCTGTGCTGGGAGTGCGTCAGCGGGCGGGGGGAGGAGTACCGCCGCCATGCGCTCGAGAGGATGCGGCAGGCCGGAGCCCAGATCACGAACCACGAGTCCGTGGGGTTCGAGTGGGCCCGGACGAAGGACCACGCGGGGTTCCGGGCGTTGAACGAGCTTCTCCGGGAGGGACAGCTCGGCTGAGGCGCCCCGCCGCGCCGGGAGGGAGGGCGCCATCATGCCCCTGAGGCCCTGGGAGGCCGGGGAAGAGCAGCTCGTCGCGGACGCGGGGATCTTCCGCGTGCGCCGGCTCCGGACGCGCTCCCCGCGCACCGGTGGTGGCCGCACGGTCACCCGGCTCGAGGCCCCGGACTGGGTGAACGTGATCGCCCTGACACGGGACCGGCGGGTCGTGTTCGTGCGGCAGTGGCGCCACGGGACCGCGCAGTTCACCCTGGAGATCCCCGGGGGGATGGTGGACCCGGGGGAGGAGCCGCCCACCGCCGCCGCCCGCGAGCTCCTGGAGGAGACCGGCTACCGCGGCGTGGGACCGGAGGCGGTCGGCACGGTCACGCCCAACCCGGCGTTCCTGACGAACCGCTGCCATACCTTCCTGTTCACGGACTGCCGGAAGATCCGTGAGCCGCGCCAGGATCCCGGCGAGGACCTGGCCGTGGAGCTCCATCCGCTGGACGACGTCCCGGCCCGGATAGCCGACGGGACGATCCACCATGCCCTGGTGATCTGCGGGTTCTGGTGGCTGGCGCGCCACCCGCGGATCCCGTTCCCCTGAGATCCTCGCCAGCCCGCTTCAGGGGAGCGGGGGCAGGTCGATCGGGGAGAGGGGGATCACGTCCGGGCGGGGCTTCAGGCGGTCCGCCAGCGCGGCGACGCAATCGGCGTCGAACTCGGCTCGCCGCGACGCGAGCCAGCGCAGCGCCTCTTCCGTGTCCAGGCGGTCCCCCACGCGGCTCGTGGTCATGGCATCGAAGCACTCGGCGACCGCGAGGATGCGGGCCACTCGCGAGACCTGATCTCCCTTCCGACCCAGGTAGCCGGAACCGTCGAGCCTCTCGTGGTGGCAGAGGACGGCGTCGACGAGAGGCTCGCTGGGCTCCAGGAGCCGGACCAGCGCCGCGCCGCGACGGGAATGCGTCCGGATGTTCCGTCGCTGCTCGTCCGTCAGGGGGGCGCGGCGGTGCAGGAGCTCCGCCGGGAGGGCCGCCTTGCCGATGTCGTGCAGCGCGGCCGCCCGCAGCAGGGTGTCGGCCTCCTCCCCGACCAGCCCCATGGCCTCCACCAGGCCGGCGCACAGGTGCCCCACCCGCTCGCCATGGCCCTCGGCGAAGCTGTCGCGGCGGTCGGTCCACTCCGCCAGCCGGTCCCGGACCTGCATCCGCGGCACGACGGGGCGGTGGTCCGATCGGGACGGCCCGCGCTTCCCGCGCCAGAGGCGCGCGAAGGGCCCCGGCTCCGGCGGCGGGGGGTCCGCGGGCTCCCCGTGGAGCACCCTGTGGATCGCCGCCAGGGCATCCACCCGCGCGAGCAGTTCGTCGCTCCCGAACGGGCTGAAGAGCCAATCGATCAGCCGGTCCTCGGCGTGCTGGCCGGCGACACGATCGCTCTCCTCGTGGACGAACAGCAGCGGCGGCAGGAACCCCCGACTGCTCCGTCCCCGGTGGTCCACGACGGTGCCGGCCTCCTCGGTGGCGGCCACGATCAGGTGTGGCTGGAAGGCCTGCTCCCCGGACCGCCAGGTCCCGGGGCGTCGCACGACCTCCACGTCGTGATCGTCCATCCGCAGCAGTGCGCGCACCTCGCGCGCGCGAGCCCGCTCCTCGGCAACCAGCAGGATTCTGGCCATGTCGCCCCCGGCCCCCGTGAGGCAATATGGTCTCCGGAGACCGATTGTCACGCCCCGGCGGATCGGATTCCGACTCCCTCCCGCCCCTTCGCCACGCTGCCGCCTTGCCTGCTCCCCGAGGACGGGGCATGAGAGTTCGCCGGGGATGCCGCGTCGCGCCCCGGTGGAGTATCCTGGCGGCAGGATCCGCCAGAGAACACGAACACCCGGCAGGGGGAGGCGCATGAGGAGATTCGATCCGGTGGAGTCGCTGGCCGCCATGCGGCACGAGTTCGGTGAGCATGGTGGCGTGAACATGTCCGTCGAGTCGAGCACCACCTTCACGGTGTTGGATGCCGACACGATGCCCGAGATCTTCCAGGGACGACGGGGACCCGAGTCGGGAGGCTGCTTCCTGTACGGACGCCACTTCAACCCGACCGTCTATGTCCTCGGCAGGCAAATGGCCGCCCTGGAGGGCACCGAGGCCGGGTATGCCACCGCGAGCGGCATGGCGGCCATCTCCAGCACGATCCTGCAGATCGCCGGCCATGGCGATCACGTCGTTTCGAGCGCAGCGGTCTACGGCGGCACCTTCGCGCTGTTCAAGGACTATCTCCCGGCGCGGGCGGGGATCTCGACCACATTCGTCGACACCACCGACCTTGAGGCGGTGGAGGCGGCGTTCACCCCGCAGACGAAGCTGCTGTACGTGGAGTCCATGACGAATCCGACGCTGCGGGTCGGCGACCTCCCTCGCCTCTCGGCGCTGGCCCACGGGCGCGGGGCCCGGCTGGTGGTCGACAACACTTTCGCGCCCCTCGTCGTGTCGCCGGCGCTCCACGGCGCGGACGTCGTGGTCCACAGCCTGACGAAGTTCATCAACGGAGCCTCGGACCACATCGCCGGGGCGATCTGCGGCTCCACGGAGTTCCTGACGCAGCTCATGGACCTGCACACGGGCTCCCTGATGCTCCTCGGGCCCACGATGGACCCCACGGTCGCATTCGGCATCAGCATGCGCCTGCCGCACCTCGGCCTGCGGATGGCGGAGCACGGCCGCCGTGCGCTGGCCTTCGCGACCCGGCTGCAGGAGCTGGGGGTGCCGGTCGTCTATCCGGGCCTGCCGGAGCATCCGGATCACGCGGTCCTGAAGCGGCTGGCCAACCCGGACTACGGGTTCGGGGGCATCCTCTGCCTAGACCTCGGAGACGTCCGGCGGGCGAACCAGTTCATGGAGATCCTGCAGAACAAGGACCGGTTCGGGTTCATGGCGGTCAGCCTCGGCTATTTCGAGACGCTGATGTCGTGCTCCGGCAGCACGACCTCCAGCGAGCTGTCCGCCGCCGAGCAGAAGCGCGCCGGCATCTCCCCCGGGCTGGTGCGCATGTCCGTCGGGATCACCGGCTCGCTGGAGCAGCGCTGGGGACAGCTCCGGGACGCGCTCGAGATCCTCGGGCTGGTGCCGGCGGGGAGGCCCTGAGGGCAAGTGGAAATCTGTTTGAAATCAAGAATCGATTGATATAAAGTTTCAACTTGTCGGGCCGCCGCCCCGGATGCCCCGGTCGGCGGCCGGGAACCAGCCACGCACAGGAGGAAGACCGATGGCGAAGCTGCAGGGCACCAAGACGCACCAGAACCTCAAGGACGCCTTTGCCGGGGAGTCGATGGCGAACCGGCGCTACCTCTACTTCGCGAAGATCGCCGATGTCGAGGGTTACCCCGAGATCGCCGGGAACTTCCGCGACACCGCCGACGGTGAGACCGGTCACGCCCACGGACACCTGGATTACCTCAAGACCGCCGGGGACCCGGCGACGGACCTGCCCTTCGGCGAGACGGAGACCAACCTCAAGTCCGCCGTTCACGGCGAGACCCACGAGTACACGGACATGTATCCCGGCATGGCGAAGGCCGCCCGGGAGGAGGGCTTCGACGAGATCGCCGACTGGTTCGAGACCCTCGCGAAGGCGGAGAAATCCCACGCGGGCCGCTTCCAGAAGCTGCTCGACTCCATCGACTGATCGCCGCTGGATCCGTGCGCCGGGCGGCGCAGGCCGCCCGGGCGCGCGGCACGGGGAGACGAACATGGCCGTGAACGAGGACGGACCGATCGCCTACAAGCCGACGGATGGGCTGTCCTACGACCCGGAGGAGCCGAGGTACTGGGACCCCGCAGCCCTGGAGAAGGAGATCCGGCGTGTCTTCGAGGTGTGTCACGGGTGCAGGATGTGCTTCAAGTTCTGCGATTCGTTCCCCTCGCTCTTCTCCGCCCTGGACGAGCGACACGACGGCGATGTGCGGCGGATCACCGACACCGAGATCTCCCACGTCATGGACGAGTGCTTCCAGTGCAAGCTCTGCGAGGTGCAGTGCCCCTACACGCCCCGTGACGGCCACGAGTTCCAGCTGGATTTCCCGGCGCTCGTGCACCGCTACAAGGCGCAGCGGTTGCGGCGGCGAGGCGGTGCCCTACGGGACCGGCTGCTCGCGAACCCCGATGCCGCCGCCCGCGCCGCCCGCGCGAGCTTGGGGCTGGCGAACCTGGGAAACCGGAACCGGCTGCACCGCTGGCTGATGGAGAAGGCCCTCGGCATCCACCGGAAGAAGCTGCTGCCGGAGTTCGCCTCCTCCACCTTCGAGAGCTGGGCCCGCCGCACCGGGCGGATCTCCGAGCAGCCCGGCGCCGAGGCCGTGTTGTTCCAGACGTGCTTCGTCCAGAACAACGAGCCCCAGATCGGGCGGGACACGGTCGAGGTGCTCGAGCGCAACCAGGTCCAGGTCGCCTGTGTGCAAGGGCTGCAGTGCTGCGGCATGCCTGCCTGGGAGCGGGGGGACCTTGAGGGCTTGCGCCGGCAGGCCCGGGCGAACCTGCGCATCCTCCTGCCCTTCGTGGAGCAGGGGGCCAAGGTGGTGGCGATCAACCCCACCTGTTCCATGATGATGCGCCGCGAGCACCCGAACCTCGTCGCCGAGGCCGATCGTCCGGCGGCCCGGAAGGTCGCCGAGGCGGTGATGGATGCGGGGGAGTACCTGTGGTCGCTCCGTGACGAGCCCCGCTTCAACACCGCGTTTCGCAGCACGCCCGGCACGCCGGTCGCGTATCACGCCCCCTGCCACCTCCGGGCGCAGGGCGTCGGCTTCAAGGGGCGGGACCTCCTCCGGAAGATCCCGGGCGTCAAGCCGGCCATGGTGATGGAGTGCTGCGGGCATGACGGCACGTACGCCATGACCGTGGAGGGCTTCGAGCCCTCCGCGCGGATCGGCCAGAAGGCGTTCGAGGGCATGAAGGGGGCCGGCGCCGCGGTGTGGGCGACGGACTGTCCCCTGGCGGCGCTGCAGTTCCGCCAGCACGCCGGGGTCACGCCCTTGCACCCGATGTCGGTTCTGGCGCGCGCCTACCGTGCGGACGGCTTTCCGACGAAGGTGGGGCCATCGAAGGCGGAGGGGGAGGAAGCGCCATGAGACCGGTCTCCCGGGACGAGATCCTGGATCACGTCACCTACTCGGAACAGCGTGACCGCTTCCGGTCGGAGGTGATGGAGGCCAAGAAGCCCCGGCGGATACACCTCGGGGAGCACGTGACGCTGCTGTTCGAGAACACCCTCACCGTCCGCTACCAGATCCAGGAGATGATGCGGGCCGAGCAGATCGTCCGGGAGGCCGACATCCAGCACGAGATCGACACCTACAACGAGCTGCTGGGCGGTCCCGGGGAACTGGGCTGCACGCTCCTGATCGAGATCGAGGACGCCGCGGCGCGGGCGGATCTGTTGCGCCGCTGGCGGGATCTCCCCGAGCACGTCTACCTCAGGACGGCGGATGGGGAGCAGGTCCGGCCGACGCTGGACGAGCGGCAGCGAAGCGGGGATCGGCTGTCGTCCGTCCAGTACCTGAAGTTCCCGGTGGGCGGCAGGGTCCCGGTGGCGGTCGGGGTAGATCTCCCCGACCTCCGCCTGGAGACCGACCTCCGTGACGACCAGCGGCACGCCCTCCAGGAGGACCTGGAGAATCCGGAGGATCGGTGAGCCTTTCGACCGCTGACCGTGAATCGCGCCTGGCAGAGGCACGACGGGTCTGCCAGGAACGCGGGGTGCCCCTGACGAACCAGAGGCGGGCGGTGCTGCAGGCGCTGCTGGATCGGGATGACCACCCGACGGCGGACGCCCTGTACGAGGTCGTCGTCCACGACCTTCCGCAGATCTCGCGTGCGACGGTGTACCGGTCCCTCGACGCCCTGGTGGAGCTCGGACTCGCCGCGCGGGTCAGCCATCCCGGCTCCGCCACGCGGTTCGACCCGACCGTGCGGCGGCACCACCACCTGATCTGCGACCGGTGCGGTGCCATCCTCGACCTCGAGGACCCGACCCTGGACCGCATCCCCCTTCCGGACACGCGGCCGGCGGGCTTCCGGGCCCGGGACTACTCCGTGCAAGTCCGGGGCCTGTGCGAGCGCTGCACCGGAGGCGGGTGAGGGATGTTCTCAGCCTCCCGGGCTCGCCGGGAGGACCTGCTCCAGGATCCGGGCCACCACTTCCTCGACCGCCGCCGTGGCGGT
>JASFRI010000180.1:0-8368 GCA_050115015.1 Acidobacteriota bacterium | reverse complement strand
TTTTTTGTGCAGATAGTTGAGACCCATCGTTCGCCGCGCCGGGGCGGGCGCGGCCCGGCGCAGGGGCCGGCGGTTCCGGTGGGCGGGACGATTCGCCTATACTCGCGGCAGCGTTCGACTCGTCCCGGAGCGCCAGCCCGAACATGTCCACGTCCGCCGATGCGATCACCCGTCTGCTGGCCGCGCACCGGGCCGGTGACGAGGAGGCCCTGAAGCAGCTCGTGCCCCTCGTCTACGCGGACCTGCAGCTGCTCGCCCGTCGCCAGCTCGCGGGGCGGCGGTCCGGACACACCCTCAACACCACCGGCCTCGTGCACGAGGCCTACCTCAAGCTGGCGGACGCCCAGGGGTCGGCGTGGTCCGATCGAGGGCACTTCTTCGCGGTGGCGTCGCTGGCCATGCGGCAGATCATCGTCGATCACGCGCGCCACTACCGCGCCAAGAAGCGCGGCGGAAGCCAGCCGATCCGCTCCCTGGATAGCGTGGAGATCGCCATCGAGGACGAGGCCGACGCCATCCTCGAGCTGGACCAGGCGCTGGCGGGGCTGGGGGAGCTGGACCCGCGGCTCCCGCGGGTGGTGGAATGCCGGTTCTTCGCGGGCCTAACCGCCGAGGAGACCGCCAGGGCGCTCGACGTCTCCAAGAAGACCGTCGACCGCGACTGGAAGCGGGCCCGGGCCTGGCTGCGGCGCGCACTGCGGGACCACGCCCCGGACGGCGAGGGCACCGATGCCGGGTGAGCGGGAGGCCAGGGCCGACGCGCTGCTCTCCGCTGCGCTGGATCTCCCGGAGGAGGAGCGTGCCCGCTACCTGGAGCGCGAATGCGCCGGCGACCAGGAACTCCTCGAGCTGGTCCGGGAACTGCTTGCCGACGCCGAGAGCTCCGACGACTTCCTGGAGCCGGGGAAGCTCCAGAGGGGTGAGCTCTGGGGGGACGCGTCGATTCAGATCGGCCGGCTCCCACCGGGCACCCCGGTGGGCGCATGGAGCCTCCTCCGGGAGCTTGGCGGCGGCGGCATGGGCGTGGTCTATCTCGCGGAGCGCACCAGCGGCGAGTTCCACCAGAAGGCGGCGGTCAAGCTCATCCGTGCCGGCATCGACACCGAGGAGACCATCCGTCGCTTCCAGCAGGAACGCCAGATCCTGGCCTCCCTGGACCATCCGAGCATCGCCCGCCTGCTCGACGGCGGCGTCACCTCCGAGGGCCGGCCGTTCCTGGCCATGGAGTACGTCGAGGGCCAGCCCATCGACGAATGGTGCAACCGCCAGCGCCTGACGGTTGCGGACCGGCTGCGGCTGTTCGTGGAGGTGGGTCACGCCGTGGAGTTCGCCCACCGGCACCTGGTGGTGCACCGGGACCTGAAGCCCTCCAACATCCTCGTGACCGACGGCGGAAAGGTGAAGCTCCTGGACTTCGGGATCGCGAAGCTCCTGGATCCGGCGGCAACTCCCCATGCCGCACCGGCCACCCGTACTGCCGTGCGGGTGATGACCCCACAGTACGCCGCCCCGGAACAGGTCGCCGGCGCACCGGCGACCACCGCCACCGACGTGTATCAGCTGGGCCTGCTGCTCTACGAGCTGCTCACCGGGCGCCGGGCCCAGGAGTTCCGGGACATGACCCCCTCCGAGATCCAGGAGGTGGTCTGCGAGCGCATCCCGGCGCGGCCGAGTACCGCGGTCACCGGAGAAGGGGCGGACGAGACCCACGGAGCCGCGCCGGACCGGGTCCGGCGACTCCTGCGCGGCGACCTCGACAACATCGTCATGAAGGCGCTGCGGAAGGAGGTGGAGAGCCGCTACGCCTCTGTGTCGGACCTGGTGGACGACATCGAGCGCCACCTCGCCGGCCTGCCGGTGAACGCGAGGCCGGCGACCTTCCGCTACCTGGCCGGGCGCTTCGTCCGCCGCAATCGCGTCGCCGTGGTCGCCGGCTCGCTGGTGGTGATCTCCGTCCTGGCGGGCCTGGTCAGCAGCCTCTGGCTGGCCCGGGTGGCGTCCCTGGAGCGGGACCGCGCCCGGCGGGAGGCCGCCACGGCACGCCGGGTGAGCGAGTTCCTCATCGACACCTTCCAGCTGGCGGATCCCGGCGAGGCCCGGGGGACCACCGTCACCGCGGTGGAGCTCCTGGACAGCGGCACCCGGCGCATCGAGGCGCTCGCGGGCGAGCCCGAGATCCAGGCCACGATGAAGGATGTCATGGGCCGGGTGTACCTGAGCCTGGGTCTCTACGACCCGGCGGGCCGGCTGCTGGGCGACGCGCTGGAGCTTCGCCGGACGCTGTATCCGGACCCCAGCGAGCCGGTGGCCGAGAGCCTGGACCACGTCGGCCGGGCGCTGCACGAGCAGGGCTCGTACGACGAGGCGGAGCAGCAATTGCAGCGCAGCCTGGAGATGCGGCGTGAGCTGTTCGGCCCATCCCACCCGCAGGTGGCGGAGAGCCTCCGCGGGCTGGCGCTGGTGCAGCAATTCCGGCGCAATCTCGATCAGGCGCAGGCTCTCTACGACGAGGCGCTGGCGATCCTCCAGGAGGTGTACGGTCCGCGGCATCCCGAAGTCGCGCTCGTGCTGAAGGACCTCGGCTCGCTGGAGCTGCAGCGCGGCGAGTACGAGCGCGCCTCGGAGCTGCTACGCCGGGCACTGGAGATCCAGCGGGAGGAGATCGGCGGCGATCATCCGGCCATCGCCGACACGCTCAACGCCCTGGCCATGTCCCTGCACAACCAGGACGACTTCCAGGAGGCGGAGCGGCTCTATCGTGAGTCCCTGGAGATGCGGGAACGGATCCTCGGCCCACAGCACCCCCACACCGCCAGCGTGCGCGGCAACCTGGCGGCGCTGTTCTACCAGCAGCGCGAGTTCGAGAAGGCCGAGCCGATCTTTCGCGAGACCCTCGAGCTGCAGCGGGTCAGCCTCGGTGACGATCATCCGTCGGTGGCCCTGAGCATGACGAACCTCGCGGTCCTGCTCTCGGCCCTGGGCCGGCTCGAGGAGGCGGAGCCGCTCTACCGGGGGGCGCTGGCGATCCGTCTCCGGGCGTACGGGGAGGGTCATTTCTCCGTGGCCACCTCGCGCTACTACCTCGGTCGCCTTCTCTGGCAGCGCGGGCAGGTCGAGGAGGCCGAGTCGCTCATGCGTGCCGCGATGCGGAACCTCCCGGAGAAGGGGCCGAACCGGGCCTCCCTGCTGGTCGATCTGGGCGAGATGCTGCTCGACGAGCGCCGCATGGACGAAGCCGGCCGGACCCTCGACGACGCGGTGGAGCTGGCCACCGAGGTCCATGGCGCGGACTACTGGCGCACCGCCGCGGCCCGTAGCGCCCGGGGAGCCTGGTATCTGGCCCGGGGCGACGACGCCCGGGCGCGCGAGGACCTGGAGGGCGCCTGGACCGTGCTCCGCGAACGTCCGGAGGACGATCCCCGGCGACGTGCGACGCTCGAGCGTCTGGCGGCACTGCACGACGCCATGGGCGAGCCGGAGCAGGCCACCCGCTACCGCGAGCTCCTTCGCGCGAGCCGCCCCTGATCGGCTCCCGGGTACCGCCGTCCGACGCCGGGGTACGCCGCGGGGTCGCGGCACCGCCACCCCGGCCTTCCGTCCGAATCCGGGGCGGCACGGTCGTGGCGCGCGCTCACCGGCCGGCCCGGGGCGTGCGCCGCCCACCACCGTCGGTAGGCCGCCCCCGCCGGTCGGGCGATGGGGTCGTCTCCGCCCCGGAACCCGCATCCCTCTGAAAACCCGGGAATTGCAGGCCATACCCGTGCCCGCCGGTCGTGCCGATGTCCCATCGGCAGGCCGCTTTCCCGTTTGGCAGGGTAAGGGGCGGGTCGTGCAGCCCGCCCGGCGGGAGGGGCCGAGGGGGTGGCGCGCGGGAGAGACCGCGGCGACGCCGGACCGGCCCGGGAACGGAGAGAGGGATGAACGGCGATATCGAGACGGCGGGGAGGGCTGCATCCATGCGGTACGGCGCGCTCGTGCTCGCGGCGGTCGCGCTGGCGGCGATGCCAGCGCAAGCCGAGAACATCGATCCGGGCGACGACGGATCCCAGCTCGCCTACGGGGAGAACGTGGGATGGATCAACGCCGAGCCGCTGGGAGACGGTGGCCCGGGGCTGCAGGTGGGAGAGTTCGACGTGGCCGGCTGGATGTACGGCGAGAACATCGGCTGGATCTCGTTCTCCTGCGAGAACACCAGCACCTGCGGGACGACGGGATACGGCGTGGTCAACGACGGCGGCGTGCTGGGGGGGTATGCCTGGACCGAGAACGGCGGCTGGATGAGCCTGTCCTGCGAGAACACCGGGTCGTGTGGAGCCTCCCCCTACGGGGTGACCATCGACACGACCACCGGTGCGTTCGGAGGTCGGGCCTGGACCGAGAACATGGGCTGGGTCAGCTTTGCCTCGACGGAGCCCGGGGTCCACGGCGTGAGGACGGCGTGGACCTGCGTCCCCCCGGCAGCCGTGGCCTCCCTCGCGGTGGCGCCCCTCGGTGCAGACGCGGAGCTGAGCTGGGCGGCGCTGCCCGGAGCCACCGCCTACGACGTGGTGACGGGAGATCTGGAGACCCTGCGCACCAGCGGCGGGGACTTCACGGTGGCCACGACTGCCTGTGCGGAGGACAACCTGTTCGGCACGTCCTCGGTCCAGCCCGGGGATCCTCCGATCGGCGGTGGGATGTGGTTCCTGGTGCGCGGCGCCAACTGCGGCGGCGGCACCTATGAGTCGGGTGGCAGCGGCCAGGGCGGCACGAGGGACCCGGAGGTCGAGACCTCCGGGGCGGCCTGCCAGTAACCCATGCACTTCACGATGACACGCGCCCGCACCAGGGCGAGCGAGGAAAGGACCATGAACCGCAACGCAAGGGGAATCCTGTTCGGAATCATCGCCGCGCTCGGCGGCTCACTGATCGCCCACGCGGGCAGCCTCGAGCCACCCCTCGGACCCCCGGGTCCCACGATGAAGACGCTCAGCGAGGTCGAGCCGCGCACGCCGATCCGCAACGACTTCGACGGCTTGAACCCGGTCGTCATCACCCAGCCCGGGTCCTACTACCTCGTCGAGGACATCTACGCCTACCCCGACGAGCACGGCATCGAGATCCAGTCCAGCCACGTGACACTGGATCTGAACGGCTTCTCGGTCATCGGCAACCTGGAGGTGGGCTCCCGCAGCGGGATCTACGCGGACGCCGGCGGCGGCTACATGAACATCCAGGTCCGCAACGGCACCGTGCGCAGCTTCTCCGACTCCGGAGTATCCCTGGACCAGTCCCCCTTCGCGAGGATCGAGAACGTGCGCGCCCTGGACAACGGGCTGGACGGGACGGGACTGGGGATCTGGGTCGGTCCGCACGCCCGGATCATCGACTGCGTCGCCGCCGGGAACCTGCAGACGGGGATTTCCGCGAACGTCGGATCGGTCATCACCGGCTCCATCGCGACGGACAACCACGTCGGCATCAGCTTCAACGGCGTCGTCGACTTCAGCACGGCGTGGGGGAACGGGACCACCGGGATCCTGGGGGCCACGACCTCCCTGGTGGTCCACTCGACCGCCGGACAGAACGGCGGGACCGGGATCCTCTCCACCACCGGGCTGCAGCTCGGCAACGCGGCCTCCGACAACACCACCGACCTCGACAACCCCGGCGGCCTCTCGGTGGACAACTACGACGGCCCCTGACCTGCGGCGTCCCCGGCAGCGCCCCGGCCCGGGTTGCGCGGGCCTGCGGCGGGCTCCTGGCGAGTTCCTGGAGGGGGAAGGGCCGAAGGCGGCAAAGGCGATGTCCGGTCCCGGCCGTGGACCGGACATCGCCATCGAGAGCGGAGGGACGCCGGCTCTAGTCTCTTCCCAGGTCCCCCAGGCGGCCCTGCACGCCCTTGGCGACCAGCCAGACGCCGACGCCGATCGGGGCAATCGGCCACCACTCCTCCAGCCAGTCCAGGGACACGCCGAACCGCGTGTAGAGCAGCAGCGCCGTGCCGAGGACGATCAGGATGAGGCCGCCGCCGACGGAACCACCGGACTTCAGGGCCGGCAGCTCGGCCGGCAGGTCCGCCGCGCCGCCCGCCTGCAGGGCATGGTTGTAGAGACCGGCCCGCCGTCCCGCGTCGATGATGTTGTAGAGCCAGAAGAACGGCAGGAAGATCCCCAGGAGCGGGGTGAGCTCCCGCACCGGCTCCTCGGCCAGCAGGGCGATGGTGCTTCCCACGATCAGGATGTGCAGGAACCCCCGCTGGTAGAACCCCACGTAGACCTGGCCGAGGCCGGGCATCAGCGACAGGAAACAGGCCAGCGCCGCGTTCTTCGACCGGGGATCGAACCCGTAGGACGAGTCCCGCGCGTACCCCTGCCGGCCCCAGTCCCGCTGTCGCGGCGGCTCCGACGCACCCGGGGGCGGCCCCGTCGGCTGCTGCTGCGGTTCGTACGTGCCTTGCGCGTTCTGCGCGTCTTGCTCGTTCACCTCACACCTCCTCGGAACCCGGCTTCCCGCCGGCCGTTTCGGGATCGGCGGTGGTCAGCCGGATCCACAGGATCTTCACGTCCATGCCCATCTCGCCGAGACGGGCGCCGAACGACTGGAAATCTCCGTCGAGCAACGCCTCCCATCCCTGCGCCCCGTGCCGCCGCAGGGGAACGGTCATCTCCCAGGCGAAGGCGGCCTTCTGGCCCAGCGCGGCCCGGGCGGGGCGGGTGCTCTCCACCAGCGCGCCGCCCGTCACGCTCCAGACCTTCCCGCCGTAATCCGCGATCCGGGCCCCGACGGCGGGCAGCGGGGACATGCTCGCCTCGACGACCTGCACCGGGTTCGTCCGGGCGAGATCCAGGGCCCGCGCCGGCACCTCCCGCAGCGGGGAGAGCGGCGTCCCGAACAGGAGCACCGCGACCATCGCCCCCACGTAGGCCCCCTCCCAGGCCAGCCGCGGGCGCTGCAGCAGCCGCTCCCACCAGCGCTCCAGCCGGTGGCGCCATCCCGCGGCGGCCGCCCGACCGGTCCGGCGGATCACCTCGGCGGTGAACCCGGCACCGGGATCGACCTCCGCCATCCCGGGGAGCAGCGCCGCGTTCCGCTCCAGGCAGGCCAGCAGGCCCGCGCAGGCGTCGCAGTGCTCGACGTGGCCCTGCACGAGGGCAGCATCCAGACCCTCCAGGACTCGGTCCGCCAGGTCGGGCAGCAGATCCCGGGCGCGGCCGCAGGCGGAACCGCTGGTGCGGTGGAGCACCCCCGCGGCCAGGTCCACGACCTCGCTGCCCGGCGGGGCCTCCAGGCTGGCGCGGATCGCCGCGCGGAGGTCGCGGCAGCGCTCGCAGACCTCGAGATGGGCCTCCACCCGGCGGCGATCCTCGGGGTCGAGGGTCCCGGCCAGCAGGCCGTCCAGGCGCGCCTCGAAGTCGCGGCAGGTCATGGCACGCTCCCCCGCGGGGCCGGGCCGGCGCCCTCCGCCGGCGAGAGCTCCAGGACGGCGCGGGCCAGCTCGATCCGCGCCCGGTTCGAGCGCGACTTCACCGTGCCGGCGGGCAGGCCCAGCATCGTCGCGATCTCCTCGATCTTCAGCCCCTGGATGTCCTTCAGGAGGATGATCTCGCGGTAGGACTCGCTCAGCTTCCCGAGCGCCCGGTACACGAGCCGCTTCCGGGCATCGGCGGCGAACGCCGCCTCCGGCCCCGCCCCCGGATGCCGCAATTCCGGACCTTCATCGACGTTGACGTCGTCCACCGGCACGCGGGCCTTGACCCGCCGCAGGTGGTCGATGCAGAGGTTCCGGGCGAGCCGGAGCATCCAGGACACGAAGGTCTCGTGTCCCCGGAACGTCCCCAGCTTCGCGTAGATCCTCACGAAGACCTCCTGGGCCAGGTCCCTGGCCTCGTCGGCGTCCCGCACGTAGTGCAACGCCAGTCCGTACACACGCCCCTGGTAGCGGCGCACCAGCGCCTCCCAGGCCAGCTCGTCCCCCCGCCGGCAGCGTTCCAGGAGCTCCGCCAGGTCCATTCAGCCCTGTCCGGCGAGCCCTTGTGGGTGCGGCATCCCCGCCTCCTCCGTGCGTCCCTCACCAACCAGGACGCATTCTGCCCGAAAAGGTTCGCCGCCCGCCTCCTTTGGAGTATTCCCGCGGGTCGGACCCCAGCAAACGATTGATTCGAAAAGGCTTGCGTGAAAAACAGTCCTTCCCTGAGACCTTAGAACCGCCATTTGCACCCCGAAATGGGCCCTCTAACAGGCTGCTGAAGAACTCCGCGCCCCCGCGTTGCGAGCGCCGTGGTGCCGGCTGCGAGGCGCCGCGACGACGCGATGCCGATGTGCATCGGGGAGGAGCGGGAACGAAGCAGACGGCACTACGCCGCCGCAACCCGAAGGGCGCGAGGCG
>JASFRI010000179.1:0-8370 GCA_050115015.1 Acidobacteriota bacterium | reverse complement strand
AACGAGGCCATCGAGGCGGCGGAGAACACCAAGTACGTCAAGCAGGTGGTCAACAAGATCGAGCTCTGCCCCGAGGACGACGACGGGTAGCAGGCTCTCCCGCACCTTCCGTCTGCCGGCGGTACGGAGCGGCCCGGCGCGGCCGACCCCGAGCCTCTAGCCGTAGCGCTCCGGACGGATCCTCGCCGCGGGGACCCTGCATTCCTCAATCCGGGGTCCCCGAGTCGGGAATGCAGCGATTGCGATGCGGGTTTTGGTGGCGGGCGGTGGCCGGGCGGGGCACCGCGGGAGCCCGGCCGCCCCAAGACCGCGGCCTCCCTCTTGGCTCACCCGGGTGTCAACGGGGGGCCGCCTCCCGCGTCGGATCGGTGACTGCCGGGCCGCCGGACTCCGCGAGGCGCACCGCCGCAAGCTCCCGGCCCCCGCGCAGGAAGATCCGTCCCGCCCCGAAGCTCGGCGCGATGGCGGTGTAGTCACCCGGCGCGAACACGGCAATCGACGCCGCCTCGGTGTAGCCCGCGGGCGTTGCAGGCACGACGCGGAGGATCCCCTGAGTGCTGCTCAGCGCCACGAGGTGATCGTCCACCCGGATCAGCGACCCGCCCTGGAGGGGCTGCGTCCAGCGCACGGCACCGTTCGAGGCGTCGAGACACATCATCGACCCACCGCCGAAGCCGTAGAACGAGCCCTCGTGGAGCACCGCCGGAGAATAGGAGTTCTGGAGCCGCTCCGAACGCCAGAGCTCGCGTACCGTGGCCGCCTCCCCGCCACGCTGCACCTGCAGCATCACGGCGTGTTCCTGCAGCGGGACGAACAGGCGCTCCTCCGGCAGGACCAGTGGGTCGCGATCCGGGTAGGACAGGCCGTCATAGCTCCAGAGAACCCTGCCGCTTTCCGGGTCCACCGCGTACAGCCGGTCGCCCGCCGGCACGATCAGCGCCGCATCCGCGTCCACGCCCGCCGGCACCGGCGTCGCGTACGACGCGTAGCGGCCCTGGTCCACCGAGAGCAGCAGCTTGCCGGTCGCCGGGTCGAACGCGGCCAGGTTGACCCCCTTCTGCCCGCCGACCATGAGGAACAGCTTCCCGTCGTGAAGGACCGGCGAGGTCGACATCCCGTAGGCCGGCGGGGCGGCGGCGTACTCGCCGGCGAGGTCCTTCCACCAGAGCAACGCTCCGTCCGCGGCATTCAGGGCGAACAGGCGCCCCGCGGGATGCACGACGAAGACGCGCTCGCCGTCCAGGAGCGGCGTCGACAGCGGCGTGCCCAGCTGCCCGTCATCTGGGGAAGCCCCCTCCAGGAGCGCCGTGCGCCACAGGGTGGTGCCGTCCTCCACGTCGAGGGCGATCGCCCGGACCTCCCCCTCGGCGGCCTCCAGCGTGACCGCGCGATCCCCGAGCACAGAAATCGACGAGTAGCCGCGCCCGATGGGTCGTCGCCAGTCGAGCTCCAGCGCCACGGCCGCTCCCCGGGGTAGGAGTCCCGGATCGGTGGTGCCATCGCCCCGGGGGCCCATCCAGTGCGGCCAGTTCCCGATCTTGCGGACCGGGCGCCGGGGAGCCGGCTGCGCCACCTGCTCGAGGTGCTCGAAGGGGAAGCCGTTGCCGGGTTCGGGGTGCGAGATCCGGAGCGTGGGCTCCGCCGGCGGGGAAGCATGGATCGGGCCGACCCGGATGGCGCCGCTGTACCCGCGCGCATCCGGATGCTCCTGCAGCGTCACCGACGGGCCCTCCCCATCGCTCGTGGCCCCGACGCGGACCTCGCCGCAGCCGCCCCGGCCGCTGCAGATCCAGGCGGTCCCGTCGGCGCCGGCCAGCTCCAGGGAGCGGACGACCCGTTCGGGAAGCCGGCGGGCAATCCGGGTGGCCATCGGCTCTGACAGACCGGGTAGGCTTCCCACGGTCAGTCGCGCGTGCAGGTTGCCGACCAGCACCACCAGCAGTCGATCGGGGTGGGCGGTGGCGAACGACGCCAGGGAATCCGCCATCCACTCCTCCCGCTCCGCACTGCCCGCTGCCGGCCGACTGCGATCGAACAGGATCAACCCGACGTCGTCTCCGGCACGTCGGCGCAGGTCGTCGATCAGGTTCGCCATCGCCTCGCTGCGCCGTCCGTCCTGGTAGGACGACTGCCAGAACGGACCGGCGAGCATCGCGGCCCGGTCGTCCTGTGCCCCTGCCGATCGCAGGAACGCCTGCACGCGGGCGTCCTCCTCCCGGGGGATCTCGAGACCGACGGTCACCGGCAGGCCCCGCGCGAGGGCCGCCGCGACGACGCGGGAGACCGTGGCAGGACCCTCGACGGTGCCGTGCAGCTCCCCGAGAAGGAGAACCGTGCCGGGGGCCAGGATCGGCTCCAGCCCCTCGAGGTCGTCCGGAATGCCGTCGGGGCCCGGTGCGGTGCCCGGGACGCGGGAGGAGCCGAGAATGGCCTGCGCGACCACCAGCAGGAGAAGAAGGGCGTGATCTCGCCACATGGTGGTAAATTTTTACCGGTAAGCCGGCCGCCTGTCAAGTCCAGTCCGCACGCCGTGCTTGCACCGGTCCGCGTGCCGGCTCGGTACGGTTCGCCCACGGGCAGCGGCCCCGGTGACGGCCCAAGAGCCACTCTCACCTTTTCCGTGCTATTCTGTCGCGTCGTCATGCCCCTGAAACCCGGCTCCTCCCTCGGCCCCTACGCGATCGTCGCCCCCCTCGGCGCAGGGGGCATGGGTGAGGTCTATCGTGCCCGGGACACCCGGCTGGACCGCGAGGTGGCCGTCAAGGTCCTGCCGGACCACCTGTCCGGCTCCGGCGAGGCCCGGCAGCGGTTCGAGCGCGAGGCCCGCTCCGCCTCCAGCCTCAACCACCCGAACATCTGCACCATCCATGACATCGGCACGCATGAGGGTGTGGACTACCTGGTCATGGAGCTGCTCGAGGGGGAGACGCTGGCCAAGCGGCTGGAGCGCGGCCCGATGCCCCTGGACGAGCTGCTGCGGGTCGCCATCCCCCTGGCCGACGCCCTGGACCGGGCGCACCGCAGCGGCCTGGTGCACCGCGACCTGAAGCCGGGAAACGTCATGCTGACCTCCCGCGGGGTGAAGCTGCTGGATTTCGGCCTGGCCAAGGTCATCGCGGCATCCCCGGAGGTGTCGAGCCTCACCGCGCTGCCCACCGCCGCCAGCCCGTTGACCGCCCAGGGGACCCTCGTCGGGACCTTCCAGTACATGGCACCGGAACAGCTGGAGGGGAAGGAAGCAGATACCCGGACCGACATCTTCGCCTTCGGCTGCATCCTGCACGAGATGGCCACCGGCAGGCGGGCCTTCGATGGCAAGACCCAGGCCGGCGTCATGGCCGCCATCCTGGAGCGCGATCCCGAGCCGCTGTCGGAGCTCCGGCCGGGCACGCCGCCGGCGCTGGAGCGGCTGGTGCGCACCTGCGTGGAGAAGGACCCCCAGGAGCGCCGCCAGTCGATGCACGACGTGCTGCTGGAGCTGCGATGGATCGCCGAGAGGGGTGGGGCGGAGGCGACCACGGCACAGGCCCGGGGGCCGGGCCGCGAACGCCTGTGGATGGGGATCGCCGGCCTCCTGGCCCTGCTGGCCCTGGCCCTGGGCTGGATGGCTGCCCGCGGCCCCGAGCTACCGAGGGCCAGGCCGCTCCAGGTCTCGGTGACGGTGCCCGAGGGGGTGCGCGCCGAGCTGCGCTCGCCGGTGGCCCTGTCGCCGGACGGCATGATGCTGGCGTTCATCGGCACCGAGGAGGGGGTGGCCCACCTGTTCGTGCGGCGCCTGGACGAGCCCGACGCGGGGCGCCTCGAGGGGACCGAGGGGGCCGCGTACCCCTTCTGGGCCCCGGACGGCCGGGCCCTGGGGTTCCGGGCGCACGGCAAGCTGCTGCGCATCGACCTGGCCGGCGGCCCCCCGCTGGAGCTCTGCGACGCGCAATCCGGCCGGGGGGGCTCCTGGAGTCCGGACGGCATCATCATCTTCCAGGACGACTGGCCGGAGGGGCTGTCGCAGGTGCCCGACTCCGGCGGCACGTCGCAGCCGCTGACCACGCTGAACGCCTCTCGCAAGGAAGTCGCCCATCGCTGGCCGGAGTTTCTCCCCGACGGCCGGCACTTCATCTACTACGTGGTCAGCACCACGAACCCGTCCAGCAGCCCGGACAGCGGCATCTACGTCGGCTCTCTCGACGATGCCGGGATGGAGAAGTTCGTCCTCAGGAGCGACTCCCTGGCCTCGTATGCCTCGGGCCATCTGATCTTCAAGCGCGGTTCGACGCTGATGGCGCAACACTTCGACCTGGACACGCTGGAGGGCGGAGGGGTGCCGGTGCCGCTGGCCACCGAGATCACCGGCGGTACCTGGTCCTGGGGAGGTGCCCAGCTCTCGACGTCCCGCACCGGGGCGCTGGCGTTCCATCGCGGCGCCGGCTCCGCGATGCTGCAGGAGCTGCTCTGGTTCGACCGCGACGGGAGGGACGAGGGGAGTATCGGCGAGCCGGGGCCGTACACCTCCCCCCGGCTTTCACCGGATGGCGGCCGGCTGGCCGTGCAGGTCGGTGGCACCGTGGGCGACATCTACGTCATCGATCTCGCCCGGGATGTGCGCACGCGCCTGACCTTTGACCCGGCACCGGAGGCATCTCCCGTCTGGTCGCCCGACGGCACGATGGTGGCCTTCTCGTCGCGACGAGAGCCGGAGGGGATCTACCGCCGCATGGCCTCCGGGACGGGGCAGGCCGAGCTGGTCTACGCGGCCGGCGAGAACGACGGGGGGATCGTTCCCCTGGACTGGTCGCCCGACGGGCGCGAGATCCTCTACACGACGGTGGACGTGAAGATGGGCGTCGGTCTGGGGATCATCACGGTGGCGGACGGCACCTCGCGCCCGCTGATCCAGGACGCCCGGGCTCAATCCGACGGTCGGTTCTCCCCGGACGGCAGGTGGCTTGCCTACATCTCCAACGAGTCGGATCGGCCGGAGCTCTACCTGCGCTCGCTGGAGGACCTCGGTGGCAAGTGGCAGGTCTCCCGGAACGGTGGGAGCTACCCGGCCTGGCGGGCCGATGGCCGCGAGATCTACTTCCGGGCCGCCGACAGCATGATGATGGCGGTTAGCGTCGACCTCAGCGGCGACGCGCCGGTCCTGGGCACGGCGGAGCCGCTCTTTCCCACCGCCGCCCAGGTGGGCCGCGAGTCCGGCCTCTACGACGTCAGCGACGACGGCCAGCGGTTCGTGATCGTCTCGACGCCGCGCGGAACCGATCTCGCCGAGCGGCCCATCTCGCTGATCCTGAACTGGCCCGCCCTGCTCGACGGCGGCGCCTAGCCGGAGTTCGGCCGCACGCCTTTTTGCGCTCCCCGGTTCCGTCTTGGTGTAGATTCCGCCCGTGAGTGGTGTGCAGACCACCATGGATTTCGCCCGGATGAGCCGGGCTGAGGCCCCGAAGAGGAGTCCCCCGGGACTCCAGGAGAAGGCGATGACCAGGAAACGAGTTGTCCTGCCGGCCTTGCTTTACGGCGCGATCCTCGCCGGGTGCACCGGACCGCCGTCCGGTCAGCCGGTCGCCGAGACAGCCGGAGAGGCGCCGGAGTACTTTTTGCTGCGCCCCGAGGTCGAGAAGGCCTACGGCTATACCCACGCCATCAAGGTCGGCGACGACATCAAGATCTCGGGTGCGGTGAGCATGGACGATGACGGAAACCCGACGGCGGTGGGTGATCTCGAGCAGCAGATGAAGAATGCCTACGCCGACCTGGAGAAAGTCCTGGCCCACTTCGGCTACACGTTCGACGACGTGATCGTCGAGAACGTCTTCACCACCGATATGGCCGGCTTCCTGGAGGTCGCGTCCTATCGCAACGCCATCTACCCGAAGAACTTCCCCGCCGGGACCTGGCTGGAGGTCAAGGGGCTCGCCCTTCCGGAGTTCCTGATCGAGATCGAGCTCGAAGCCCACCGAACCAAATGACAGGCATGCCGCACGGCCCCGTGCGGCCGCGGGGTCCCACGGCGCGGTCTAGTCGTCGTCCTCCTTCTCCTTCTTGGCGGGAGGGTCCTCCCCGCCGACCGGCTTGTAGCTGTACTTCTGTCCGGCGATGGTGGCGGCGAACATCAGTCCTCCCTTGGCCATGGTGAAGACCACGACACCGTCCTGGTACTCCGCGTTGGCCGTCGCCTGGTCCCCGGTCTTCTTACCGCTGGCGCTCGCCCCCGTGGTCTCCGTGCTGGCGCCCGCCTCGGCCTTGGCCTGGACGGCGATCGCCTCCGCGGAGGCGCCGAACTCGTAGTTCCCCCCGGTGAAGTCCTTGAGAGCATCCTCGTTCTGGAAGAAGATGATCTGGCTGTAGGCCTGGCCGCCGGCCTGGAAGCCGATCGACATGTCGCCCATCGAGGTGAAGCCGATGACCTTTCCCCCCTGGTACACCTGCCCCTTGCCGTGGGAGCCGCCGATCACCAGTCCGCCCTTGCCGATCGTCGGAAACACGGCGTAGCCGTACGCGCCGTCGAAGAAGCCGGCGACGACGGGGATCTTCTTGAAGTCATCGATGGTCTGCGAGTAGTCCTCGACCTTCCGTTCCTTGGCCACTGCAGGCAAGGAGGCAACCAGAGCCACGAGCCACACACCGGCGAATACCCGTCTCCACATGTCCATCCTCCTTCTCCCTGCGGGCCACTTGCCCGCATTCTCGGCCACGCGCGCGACTGACGGTCGCGATGACGCACCTGCGGGACCGTCGAGCTCCCACCAGAGGACGTTCTGAACGGAGGGCCAGGGTCGTGACTGCCTCCGTGATCTCGGAGCAACGGCGGCCGCCGTCAGGCCCATGATACGTCTACCCGCCGCGATTGTCGTGCCCCTGGAGCCCTGGGGCCGGGCCATCCTCTGGCGGCCGCCCGCGCCCTTCCGATCCATGCCCGCCTCCCATACGGACCCCGACGCGCGGGCTCGGGAGGGCTTCCGGCCCTCCCAAATCCCGACGAGTTGGAATATCCTACGGGTCCGAGTGCCTTTCCCGTATGACCCAGCACGCGGGGTTCCCCCCTGCGCCGCACGGGTGCGCCGGAAACCGGCGCTCAAGAGCGAGCGAGAACGATGAGGGAGACCGGAGAGGATCGCGCGACGGCGCCGTTTCCGACGGGGAACCGTGTCCAGCGGCTCGTCGGGAAGGACCCCGGCACCTGGACCACGGAGGACCTCGTCTCCCTCGCGATCGACCAGCGCGTCCGGACGGTCAGCCTGATGCACGTCGGGGGGGACGGCTGGCTGAAGACCCTGGATTTCGTCCCCCGGGACGAGGACCATCTCCATGACATCCTCGAGGCCGGCGAGCGCGCGGACGGCTCCAGCCTGTTCGCCGGCCTGGGGATCGAGGCGGGTGCGAGCGACATCGTCCTGCATCCTCGCCTGCACACCGCGTTCTTCGACCCATTCGCCCCCCATCCCACCCTGTGCTTCCTGTGCGGCCACCTGGGGCGGGACGGCAAGCCGCTCCCGCAGAGCCCGGATACCATCCTGCGCGCTGCCGATCGGCGGCTCCGGGAGGAACTGGACATCGAGCTCCTGACGCTCGGAGAGGTCGAGTACTTCCTCGGGAAACGCGCCGAGGAGAGCGACATCTACGGTGCGGACGATCGCGGCTACCACGCGACATCACCGTTCGTGTTCGGCGAGGCCCTTCGCCGCCGCGCCATGGCGCTCCTAGGAGACATGCGCGTGGCCGTGAAATACGGCCACAGCGAGGTCGGCTACATCGAGGCGGTCGAGCCGGACGACCTGATCTGGGAGCAGCACGAGATCGAGATGTCGCTTCGTCCCCTTCCCGACGCCGCCGAGTGTGTGGTGCTGGCGCAGTGGGTGCTGCGCAATCTCGCACACGACGCGGGCATGCGGTGCAGCTTCGCCCCGGTCCTCCGGGAGGGGCATGCCGGAAGCGGCATGCACTTCCATTTCTCGCCGACCCGGGGTGGCGAGCACCTCGGGGACGTGGACGGGAACGGAGCCGGGCGGGACGAGGCGCGATGGTTGATCGGTGGGCTGGCCTCGATGGGCGGCGCGCTGATGGCCTGGGGCAACCGCTCGCCCCAGAGCTTCACCCGGCTCCGCGGGGGCAAGGAAACGCCGAGCGCCATCACGTGGGGCCGATACAACCGCCACGCGCTCATCCGGCTGCCCACCCGTGCCACCTCGCCGGATGGCCGGCACACGACCCCCCCCACCATCGAGTTCCGCCTGCCCGATGGTTCGGTCCACCCCTACCTTCTCCTGGCCGGGGTGGCCCAGGCGATGATGCACGGCCGCAGCATCGCGGACCTCGAGGAGCTGTTGCAGCGTACGCGGGCGTCCGAAGCTGGCGTGGCCGGCGACGCCCCGGGCA
>JASFRI010000178.1:0-8424 GCA_050115015.1 Acidobacteriota bacterium | reverse complement strand
ACCCGTTCCTGCCAGGAGGCAACGAATGCACACGAAGAAGACGGTGGGCCTTGCGCTGCTCGGGGCGGCCGCCCTGGTGCTGGGGACGGGGGTGGCCTTCGCCCTCGGAACCTCCGCCGGCACGGTCATCTCGAACCAGGCGACGGTGGACTACGAGGATGCCAACGGAAACACCCTGCAGGAGCTGTCCAACGTCGTCCAGACGACCGTCGCCCAGGTGGCCGCGGTGGACGTGGCCCCGGACAACAGCTCCAGCGCCACGCCGGGTGACGTGATCTACTACGCCCACGTGGTCACGAACAACGGCAACGGGGACGACACGATCGATCTCACCGCAGCCAGCTCCCTCGGCTGGGCGGTGCAGATCTACGCCGACGTCGACGGCGACGGTCTCTACAACGGAGCCGTGGACACACTGCTGACCGATTCCGACGGTGACACGGTGCCGGACACCGGCACGCTGGCGGAGAACGGGACCTTCCGGCTCCTCATCGAGGTGACGGTTCCCGGCAACGCCGCGGACGGCGCCTCCGACACCACGACGGTCACCGGCACCTCCACCTTCGACACGCTGGTCTCCGAGAGCGCGCTGGATACGACGACGATCCAGGCGCCCACGCTCTCGGTCGTGAAGAGCGTCTCGCCGACGGGTGACCAGCCGCCAGGGACGACCCTCACCTACACGGTCGTGATCACGAACAACGGCACCGCCGACGCGCAGAACGTGGTGCTCACGGATCCCGCTCCGGCGAGCACGACGTACTCGCCCGGCACCATCACGGTCGGCGGCGCGTCCCGGACCGATACGAACGGGGACGCCGACGGGGTCGACTTCGGGTTCACGACCTCGAACGCCGTCACGGTGCAGGTCGGCACGCTGGCGGCGGGTGGAGGGTCAGTGACGATCACCTTCGACGTGGTCATCGACTAGCCCTTCGCATCGCTGAAGGCATGGGGGCCCGCCCACGGTGGCGGGCCCCTTCTCCGGCAGGGCCGTCCCGGACGGGATGCCCTGCCCTTGCTGTATTCAGGGGCCTCCGGGCCCCCATGGCGACGTATGCTCAGAATGCGCGGATTTCCGACGGCGAGCGCCAGGCTGGTGTTCATCCTCGCGTCGATCTGCGCCGTTCCGGGCACCCCGAGCGTTGCCCAGGTCACCCCTCCCGGCACCGCCATCGTCAACGTGGCGACCTCGGAGGCCCGATTCTCGCCGGGCGGCGAGGGACCCCTTCAGGTCCAGTCCAACCGGGTCGTGACCATCGTTGCCGCGCTCCACGAGCTGAGCCTCACGCTGGCCGTGGCCCCGGACACGACGGTGCCGCCCGGCACGGGCCTGACCTACCGCCTGCACTACACCAGCCTCGGGACCGCCGATCTCACCGACCTGCAGATCCGCCTACCGCTGGATCCGGGGCTCCCCGCCCCGGACGGCTATACGGGCTCGGGGCCGGGACCGCCGGCCGCCGGCATTCTCGACGCGACGTACGACGCCGCGGCCCATGAGGTCCGCTGGGAGCTCGCCCCGCTGGCGGCGGGCTCATCGGGGGATCTCGACGTCCGGGTGACCGTCCCGCCCGCGATCGCGGAGGACACCGTCCTGACCGTCCAGGGCTCCGGCGCCGCGGCCGAGCTCGGGGCTCCCATCCTATCCAACCCGGTGCAGGTGTTCGTGATCGCCCCGGTGCTGACCCTCGCGAAGCGCGCGGACCGGGAGACCGCGACGCTGGGGGACTCCGTCGGATACCGCGTGACCCTCGGGAACACGAGTCAGGCCACCGAGCTGTCGGGGGTGGAGGTTCACGATGTCCTCCCCGCGGCCCTGCGCTACGCGACCGGTACCGCGACGCTCGACGGGATGCCTCTCGAGGACCCCGAGGTGGGCGCGGAGGGGCGCCAGCTGCGATTCGCCCTCCCCCCGCTGCCGCCGGGCTCCGAGATGACCCTCGGCTACCGGGCGAGGGTCGGCCCCGGGGCCGAGCGCGAGGACGCGGTCAACACGGCGGTCGCCACCGCGCTCACCGCTTCCGGGGGGCGCCTCGCCGCCGGACCCGCCCGGGCCGCGGTGCGCATCGAGGGTGGCCTGTTCTCGGGCGAGAGCATCGTCCTGGGCCGGGTGTACGCCGACCGTGACGGCGATGGAGCGGTGTCGCCCGGTGACTTCGGCATTCCAGGCGTCCGGCTTCTCCTCGAGGACGGCACGTACGTGCATACCGACGTCGTCGGGAAGTACCACATCGAGGGGATCCGTCCCGGGCTTCACGTCCTGCGGCTGGATGCATCCACCCTTCCGCCGGGAACGACCGCCGTCGTGCAGGGGAACCGCTCGGCGATGGACGCGGACACGCGATTTCTCGACCTGATCCCGGATGACCTCTTCAAGGCGAATTTCCCGGTTCGGCCGCCCCCGGGCGTTCCCTTCGCCGGCCTGCAGGTGTTCGTGGACCACGCCGCGAAGCCCGCGGTGGTGCTGGCGCCCGGGGCCTTCGTCGTTGCCGGCCGTCCCCTGACGTCGTTTCCCGGGCGGGTGGAGGAGGTCGCGCGCTACCTGCGGGACCTGGGTCTCCATCCGGAGCGGGTGCAGGTGGTGGCGGAGGACGGGGCTCACGCCGGCACGGCGGCCCAGGTGGAGGAGGCGCTCTCCCGGGTCCTCCGGACCCGGGACGAGCGGGAGCCGGAACCGGGAGCGCGTGCGGGGCCGCTGCCCGCGGCGGCGATCCGCGGGATGCCGGCGGACCTGGCGATCCTCTCGCCGGAACCGGACACGACGGTTCCGACCTCCTCCGGGGAGGTGGTGGTGCGCGTGCCGCTGCCCTCCCGCCCGTACCTCGAGGTGAACGGCAGGGAGCTTCCCGGGTCGCAGATCGCCACGTCGCAGGTGTGGGAGCAGGGAGGGATCGGAGTCTACAGCTACCTGAACGTGGGGTTCCGCGAGGGGGCGAACGTGCTGCGCCTGCGAGCCCGGACCGACGCGGGCCCCTCGGGGGACGCGGTGGAGGTCACGGTCTTCCGGGCCGGCGCACCGGCGTTCATCGAGGTGGAGGCGTTGCCGACACCGGCGGACGGTCTGACGGAGGCGGTCGTACGCCTGTGGGTGCTCGACCTGTCGGGCCACCCCGTCCCCGACGAGACGCTGGTCACGGTCCGCGCCGACGACGGGGAGATCGCCGGCATCGACGTGGATCCGGCACGGGACGGTTTCCAGGTCCGCACGCTGCGGGGCCTCGCCGAGGTGCGGCTGCCTCCGTCCACGAACGCTGCCGAGCGGCGGCTATACGCCACCTCGGGGCTGGCCTCCGGCGAGGGGGTCGTCCCCTTCGTGGCGGCGGGAGGCGACTGGGTGGTGGCCGGCCTCGCCGAGGCGCGATTCGGCTCGGACGCGGTGGGCGGCCTCGAGGAGGTCGACGGGGCCCGGATCGGGGAGGACCCCGACCCGAACGCGGACGGCCGGGTGGCGCTGTTCGCCCGCGGCAGCGTTGCCGGAGATCACGTGCTCACCTTCGCGTACGACAACGATCGCCCCGACGATCCGGACCGGGTGTTCCAGGAAATACCCCCGGATCGCTTCTACCCGGCCTACGGCGACAGCAGCCAGCAGGCCTACGCCGCCCAGACGAGCGGCAAGCTGTTCGCGCGCTGGGAGCATCAGGGGTCCGCAGCGCTGTGGGGGGACTACAACACCGGGCTCACCCAGGCGGAGCTCACCCGGTACGACCGGAACCTCTACGGGGCGAAGGCCGACGTCCGGGTCCGCGGGTTTGGCGTCCAGGCCTTCGGAGCGGACACGCCCTACGAGCTGTTCCGGGACGAGATCCCCGGCGCCGGAGTGTCGGGCCCCTACGTGCTGCGGCGGCGGCCGATCGTGGTGAACTCGGAACGCATCCACCTCGAGGTGCGCGACCGGTTCCAGACGGAACGGATCCTGTCGGTGACGGAGATGGTGCGCTACACGGACTACGACATCGACTACGTCGACGGCGAGATCCTCTTCAAGCAGCCGGTGGCGGCGTGGGACGCCAACTTCAACCCGGTGGTGATCGTGGTCCTGTACGAGAGCGATGACGCCGGGGGAGAACACCAGACCGTGGGCGGGCGCCTCTCGTACCGCCTCGGGGACAAGCTCGACGTGGGAGGCACGTACGTCGTGGAGGGCCACGACGCCGGCGACTACACCCTCGGCGGCGCCGACCTCACCTACCGGCCGCTGCCCGGGGTCCGCCTCCACGGCGAGTACGCCCGGTCGGAGGACCCCCTGGGCCTCAGCGGGGACGCTCTCGCGTTCGAGGGGGCCTGGAATATCGGCGGGCGCGCGGAGATCGTCGGCTACTACCGGGACCTCCGGCCCGGCTACACGAACGAATCGCGGAGCGGCGCCCTCCAGGAGGGGACCCGGAAGTTCGGGATCGAGGGGACGGTGCGGATGGCGGATCGTCTGCGCATCCGGGGACTTGCCTTCTCCCAGGAGGACCGCCTCACCGGCTACCGTCGAGAGGTCGCAGAGGCCCATGTGGAGAAGGACTTCGGACGGGTCCTGGCCACCGGCGGCTACCGGTTCACGTCCCAGAACGGCGGCAACCTCCCGGACGCCAGCGCCAGCTCGCTGCTGGGCGGCGCCCGCGTCCACATCACCCGCAGGCTGGACGGCATCGTCGAGCACGACGAGGTTCTCGGGGACGAGGCGGTGGCGGGCTATCCGAGCCGGACGCGCCTCGGCGTCGAGTACCTGCTTCCCGACGGGTCGCGGGCCTTCCTGCACCAGGAGTTCGAGCACGGCGATGACGCCGTGGCGAACCGCACCCTCGCCGGGGTCGAGACCCGCCTCAGCGAGCGCACCGTGCTGACGGGGGCCTACACCCTCGAGGACGGGTCCTCGGGGCAGGCGAACCGGGCGAACGTCGGCCTGAACACACGTATCCCGCTGTCCGCGCTGTGGACCGCGAACCTGTTCGGGGAGCGGGTGGCCACGCTGGACGGAGATCCGGCCGCCGACTTCACCTCCCTGGGGGCGGGATTCGAGTACCTTCCCGACGGCGTGAAGTTCTCGGGGCGCTACGAGGCACGCATCGGGGAACTGGATACGACGCACCTGCTCACCGCCGCGGGCGTGCTGAAGCTGGGGCCACGGTACACGCTGTTCCTCCGGGAACGGGTGTTCCTTCTCGCGCCGGAGGCGGGACCGCGCGACCTGGATCACGACCTGCTGACCGGGATCGCGTTCCGGCCGGTCGCCACCGACAAGTTCAACTGGCTGGCGCGGGTCGAGCTGAACGGAGAGGGCGGCGTCTCGACGGTGGGCAGGCCCGAGGGAGAGGCGATCAGCGGCTCCTTCGCCCTGAACGTGGAGCCGGCGCCCCGGTGGTTGCTGACCTCGAAGGTGGCGGCCCGCCAGGTCACCGAGACCGTGGAGAGCGGCGGCCTGCGAACCCGGACGGGACTCGCCCAGGTGCGGATCGGCTATGACCTGACCCCACGGTGGAACGTGGGGGCGGCGGCGCGGCTGTTGACGCAGCCTGAATCCGGCTTGCGGGAGACCGGCCTCGGGGTCGAGGCCGGGTACCTGGTCTGGAAGAACCTCTGGATCGTGGGGGGATACAACGTGACCGGGTTCGACGACGCCGGCTTCCGGGAGGCATCGGAGAGCGAGACGGGGCCCTATCTCGCAGTGCGCTTCAAGTTCGACGAAGCCTCGCTCGCCGCTCTCACGCGATAACCGTCCGCGGCCCGGATCCTGCGCCACCTTCCGGCCTCGGGAGGGCCGAGAGCCTGGGCCGGACCTCCGCTGCGGGTCCACCGACCCATCCTCGGAGGTCCGCCCTGTTTCGCAAGCTCTCAGCCCTGCCGCCAGACCGTCACCTCCTGCCGCCAAGGGGTTTCTTGCATGTCCAGTCGCCACAGCGGGGTTCCGCCCTTCGAAGCGGCGGGTGGAGGAGGGTCCGGGCCGGACCCGCGGGCGGCGCAGCGCCGTGGAGGCTTTCGCGTCGGGGGAGGGATCGCCTATACTGTGCGCTCAGCAACGAAGGTCGGGATCGCCGCGTATGAGGCCCTCGAGCCAGAGGCCGTGGCGCTCCGTACCATGAACAGGGGGAAAGGCATGGCTGCTACCCAGACCGCGGGAACCTACTTCTCCCGCCCGCTGCGGCCGGACCTGCTGCAGCACGCGGCGACGCGCCTGCGGCCCCGGCTCGTTGCCGCGGGTGTTGCCGGACCGGACGCCACACAGATCGCACGTGGTGTGGTCGCCACGGCGCGCATCTCGCGGGACTACCTGGACGGCATCCGCGCCCTGCTGCGCTCCCGGGGCGCCGGCGCCGCGGGAAAGGCCCTCGAGACGCTCCGACGGAGCACCGTGAGGCTCCAGGAGCAGGACCGCAAGATCGCCCCGGCGCTGGAGCGGGGCCGGGCGGCGGTGGGAGACGGCGCAGACGCGGCGGAGCTCGCGGAGCTCTGGGCCAGCGGGGGAAGCCCGGAGGAGCTGACCGCGGAGGGCCGGCTCCGCAACGCGTTGAAATCGACCCTGTCGGTCCTGGGGCCGGTACGGGTCTCGGACCTGGCGCATCTCGCCTGCCTGTGGGCCGATTGCCAGCGGTTCCACGCGGCGCTCCGGGGCATGCTGCGGGCCCGGGATGCGGGCCGGCTGGAGGGTGCCGCGTTCCTGGAGGCGGTCGCGGGCTTCCTGCCCGAGCACGTGGTGCCGGTCGATCTGGAAGGGCTTCCGGGGGATCCGGGCCTCCTGGAAGGGCTCCCGGCGATGGTCGCGCGGATCGGGAGCGCCGCCGGACGTACCTAGCGGTTCCGCCGGGACGCCGCACCGGCCGGACCCGTGGGCGGGCGGAGCCGGACGACGGTCGCACCCCACCCCCCCCGCTCCGGGGTGGCATCGCCGTAGGAGAGGACCGCCGGATGGCGGGCACAGGCCCGCCGCACCGCGTCCCGCTGCTGGCCGATGCCGCGCCCGTGGATCAGCCGGACCTCCTCGAGCCCCTTCTCGGCCGCAGCGTCGAGGTAGGCTGCCGCCGCCGCCGCCACGTCGGATGGGCGGAAGGTGTGCAGGTCCAGGCTGTCCTCGATGGGGAGGCGCACCGTCGGCGGGAGCACTAGCCCTTCGGAGCCTCGATCTCGCGGCGCTGGTCTTCCAGCATCGCGAACTGCCGGTCGAGGATCGCGTCGAGGGCTCCGGCGGTCTCCGAAACCCGTCCGAGGTGCGGCAGGAGTTCGCGCAGGGTCCGGGTGCGCTCGTCATAGAGGGAAAGGCTCGCAGTTCCACGACCCATGGCGCGGATGAAGGCGAGGAGGTTGTTGGAGCGTTGGCGCATGCGGTCGAAGACGTCCGGGGACTCCAGGTTGAGCTGCTCGAGGGCCTCCTCCCAGGCGGTGAGGCCGTCCCGCAGCTGTCGGAGGCTCGCCTCGTCCGCGATCGCCTGCAGCTCGCTCACCCGCGCGGGCTGGAACGAGATGTAGGTATCCGGGCTCAGTGGTCCGACCAGCTCCGGGACCGCGGTGGCTGCCGCCGAGAGCCGGTCGACCCCGGCGACGTCACGGGTCACGGCCTCCACCGCCTCCTGATCCGCCTGCCCCAGCGTTCGGAGGTCGTCGTTCAGGCCGCTCAGGTACCGCGTCGCATCGACATACGCCCCACCGCCCCCCTGGAGGTCCTTGGCCTGGAGCCGCTGCGTCTCCAGCAGGAAGCGGTTCAGCGCCGCGACCCCGTCCGCGACCCGTGGAAGCTCCTGGGACAGCCGCCAGGTCCGCGCAACCTCCTGGATGAGGGTCTCCACCTGCATGCGGTCCATCTGCCCGAAGACCGACAGCGGCGCGCCCGGCCGCACCTGCCCCAGCAGGTGGCGGCGCTGCTCCTCCCTGGGGTCCGCCTTCGGCACGCTCGATCGGACAGCGTCCTCGGTCAGGTCGGGGTCACGTCGCACGCGGATGCGGCTCCCGAAGTCGAAGTCGACGCCCCCGGAGGGCCAGATCCCCCAGAGGACGCGACCGGACCGGATGTAGGGCATCATCGCGAGGAAACCCGACACCTCCGTCGGGGGAGACCAGTAGACCGGCTGTTCCGCCGGCGCCGGACGGACCCCCTTGCCGCGCAGCCAGTTGGCCAGGGTGACCACCTTGGCCGCCTCCCGGAGGTTGTAGAGCGCCGGAACCCGCCCGGCGAGCTCATCGAAGTGCTCGGTGAGGAGATCCGCGTACTGCTGGGTGATCGGGTCCACCCGCTCGGCGCTCCAGGGCTCGTCGATCCCCTTCGAGCGTGATTCCACCCGCATCTGAACGTCGCCGATGGCGGCGATGTTGCCGTCGGAGGACTCGCGGACCTCGACGGAGTCCACGGTGATCCAGTAGCGTGTCTCCCGCTCGCGATCGAGGTCCTCCCGGCCGATGTACTCCCGGGCCCAGTCCGGGAACGTCTCGTACCCATCGACC
>JASFRI010000177.1:0-8459 GCA_050115015.1 Acidobacteriota bacterium | reverse complement strand
CGGCCCGGCCTCACAGCCGCAGCTGCCCCGCGTTCGTCCCTGGGGCCTCACCCACGGCGAAGGCGAGGCCAGCACCCGGCCCCTCCAGCATGGCGAGCCTCTGGCCCGTGCGGGACCAGATCCGGCTGCCGCCCCCGCCGGCCAGGCCGCCCGTGGGTCCCCCGTGGTTCGCGAGGACGACGGTCATCCCGTGGCGTGCGGCGTATCCCCGCAGCCTCGCGGTCTCCGCCGCGAGATCGGCGGGGAGGACGAACATGCTCGCCAGGTAGATGCTCGCGCCGCGGTCCGCCGCCTCCGCGGCATGGGCCGGCCGGCCGGCGTCGGCGCAGATCGCCACCGCGGCGGTGCGGTCGCCGGCGAGGCGCACGAGAGGCCGCCGGTCGCCGGGCCGGAAGACCGTCGCCTCCGCGGGAGGGACGGGCCCGTCCGGGCGCGCGTCGGACGGGAAGGCCCCCAGGTGCTGCTTCGTGTAGACGTCGCGGGTCCGGTCCGGGTAGAGGATGAACGCGCCGATATGCAGCCCCGTCCCGAGGCGGACCGGCGCGCCGACCACCAGGGTGATCCCGTGCGTCGATGCGAGGTCGACGAGCGGCGCGAGCCGGGAGTCCTCCTCGACGAAGGCCAGCTCCTCGGCGAGGTCCAGCTCGTATCCCGTCAGGGACAGCTCCGGGAACACGAGGAGGTCGATCCCGAGGCCGGCCGCCGCCTCGACGAGGCGGGTGTGCTGCCCCAGGTTCGCCTCGACGTCACCGCGGACCGGGACGGTCTGGGCCGCGGCGAGGGACCGATCCGTGAGCATGCGTCCAGCGTACCACCCTCGCGGCGCGCGGAGCCGTCAGCGCGGCCGGCCGGGCCGGTCCGCCCGGACCGTCCGGCGCCGGAACGACCCCCGGAACCGCCTACCGGGTGACCGTGGCGCTCCCCAGGATGCCCTGGACCGTGAAGGCGTTCTCCGACTTGATCACCCGGGCGCCCCAGTCGGGCGTGATGGTGATCGGGATCGGTAGCGGGGACGCCGGGATCAACTGGGTGACGGCGCAGCACAGGGTCACCGCCTCGCCGGGAGAGTACCCGGACAGGTCGACGTCGCAGGCGAAGGTGGCGACCGGGACGATGTTCCCCCGGAGTCGCAGGGCCCAGGTGACCTGGTACTGGTTGAACTGGTCCGCCTCGACCGTGTCGTCGAAGAAGATGTTGACCGCGACGACCTCGTTCTCCGTGAAGGTCGTGTCGGGGGTGCCGGCGAAGCAGTAGTTCGACGAGTCGGTGGTCACGTCGCTGAGAAACCCGGTGAGGTTGGACTGGTTCTCGGTCATCGCGAACATCGGGTCGAGCAGCGGCCGGTGGTCCGCGACGGCGTCTCCGACGATCGGGTCGTCCATGGGTATCTGGGCGAACGCGGTCCCTGTCAGACACAGGGCGGCGAGGGCCAGGATGGCATTGCGGGGCGACGGTGTCATGGCGGTGCCTCCTCCTTCCGATCGCTTCGGTTGCGACGGAGCCCCCGCCGGGATCGGGCTCGGCCTCGCTGGGCGCTCCTCGATTGTCTCTCTGGGACGAGCCGCCCGGAGATGCACTCCCGCCGGGAGCGCACACCGGACTGTCGCGGAAGTATACGTCGATCCGGTACCGGACGCCCCGATTTCCGGTCGCCTTCGCCCTGTTTTCGCTCTTCCTCGCCAGGGGAGGCGCTGCCGGCCCCGCCGGAGGCGAGGGCGAGCGGGCCACCCGGGGGGCGTCAGACGCCCTTGTCCTCGCCGTCTTCCCGGTAGCGCAGCTCGTAGAGGTCCTTGCGCCGGTCGAGCCAGTTCCGGGTGGTGCCCCGGTAGCGGTGTCGCCGCAGCAGCTCGATGTCCAGGTCCTGCAGGATGAGGGTCTCAGTGTTGGGGTTGGACTCGGCGGCCACCGCGTCGCGGCTGAACTGGATGTCCGCGGGCGTGAGGATCGCCGACTGGGCATAGTGGATGTCGGCGTTCTCCACGAAGGGGAGGTTGCCGGTGCAGCCGGAGAGCACCACGAACTGGTGGTTCTCGATGCAGCGCGCCTGGGCGCAGTGCCGGACCCGGAGGTACCCGGTCCGCTCGTCGGTGTTGAACGGGACGAAGAGGATCTGCGCCCCCTTCTTCGCCGCGATCCGCGCCAGCTCCGGGAACTCGATGTCGTAGCAGATGAAGATGGCCACCCGCCCGCAATCGGTCTCGAAGACCTCGAGCCGCTCGCCTCCGTTCACCCCCCACCACTTCTTCTCCGCCGGGGTCACGTGCAGCTTGTACTGCTTGCCGATGGTGCCGTCCCGGCGGAACAGGAAGGAGACGTTGTACAGCATCTCCTTCTCGATGATGAAGTGGGAGCCGGCCACGATGTTGACGTGGTAGCGGATGGCGAGCTGGGAGAACAGATCCAGGTACTGCGGCGTGAGCTCCGCCAGGATGCGGGCCGCTGCGCCGGGGCGCTTGACCTGGATGTACGACAGGAGCTGGGTCGTGAACAGCTCCGGGAACAGCAGGAAATCGCACTTGTAGTCGCTGGCGGTGTCGACGAAGAACTCCACCTGCCTCCCGAACTCGTCGAAGCTCTCGATGGCGCGCATGCGGTACTGGACCGCGGCCAGGCGCACGATCTGGACCGGGTGGATCGCCCGCTTCTTGAAGGGGCGGTAGTCCACGTTGGTCCACTCCATGTGGGTGGCCCAGCCGGCGGAATCCTCGTCGCTTGGAAGGTAGTCCTCGATGAGCTGCTTGAGCTCGAAGCCGTTGGAGAGCTGCGTCGTCAGAACGGGGTCGTAGAACGTCTTGTCCTGGACGTTCTCCACGTACTCGTGGGCGGTCATCTCGTCCCGGTGGTCGGTGTAGCCGGGGATCCGCCCGCCGATGACGATCCCCTGGAGGTTGCGCTCCCGGACGAGCTGCTTCCGGGCCTCGTAGAGCCTCCGTGCCAGCTTCATCCCGCGGCAGTCGGGATGGACCATGATCTCGATGCCGTAGAGGAAGTCCCCTCCCGGCGCGTGGGTCCGGATGAACCCGCCGTCGGAGATCGACATCCAGTCGTGCCAGTCGGAGTGCAGGTCGTAGTCCACGATGAGGCTGGAGGACGACGCGACGACCTTCCCGTCTGCTTCGATGACGATCTGGCCCTCGGGAAAGACCTCGAGCTGGCTGGCGATCTGCTCCCGGGACCACGGCTTCATGCCGGGGAAGCACAGCTTCTGCAGCTCCACGATCTGATCGAAGTCCTCGATCCGGAGCTTGCGGAGGATGATCTTCGTCTCGAACTGGGTCAGGTCGATGGCCATCTCGTGGCTCTCCGTGGGGCTTGGGCGGGCGCCGGTCCCCGGACATGCTGTCTCGCGCATCGAGCATTCTAGCGGAATGACCGCGAACACGCGGCCGCGGCGCCCCGTCATGGAGCGGACCCGGCCGGCGTGCCGCCCGGATCCGTTATCATGAGCCGTCCAGGGCGTGAGCGCGTCGCGGATCGGTGCCGCGGCCGCGCCCGGGAAGGGGACCGATTGCCGATGAACCGCGTCCGCGTGGCCGCCGTCCAGTACTTCATCCGACCGATCGCTTCCTTCGAGGACTTCCGCGCCCAGGTGGAGGGGCTGGTGGAGACCGCCCGGGGCTACCACTGCCGCCTGCTCGTGTTTCCCGAGTACTTCACGGTCCAGCTCCTGACCCTCGACGACATCTCCCGGCCCCTGCCGCTCCAGATCCGGAAGCTGGCGGGACAGGTGGACCGATTCACCGAGATGATGTGCGAGCTGGCGCGGCGGGGGGACATGTACATCGTCGCCGGCACGATCCCGGTGATCGACGAGGGGGCGGACGCGGTCTACAACGAGTCCCGGATCTTCGCCCCCAGCGGCGAGTTCGGCATCCAGGGGAAGCTGCACATGACGCGGTTCGAGAGGGAGGACTGGGACGTCTCCCCGCGCTCCCGCCTCCGGGTGTTCGAGACCGACTTCGGCCGGCTTTCGATCATGATCTGTTACGACGTGGAGTTTCCGGAGCTGGCCCGGGTGGCCGCCCGGAACGAGGCCTACCTGCTCGTGGTCCCGAGCTGGACCGACAACCGGGAGGGGTTCCTGCGGGTCCGCTACTGCGCCCACGCCCGGACCATCGAGAATCAGCTCTACGTGGTCCACGCCCCGACGGTCGGCTCGCTGCCCATGGTGCCCGCGATCTCCCTGAACTACGGCCAGGCCGCGCTGCTGACGCCGTCGGACTACCCGTTCGCGCGGGACGGGATCCTCAAGGAGGGGATCGTGAACCAGGAGATGATGGTCATCGGCGACCTCAATCTCGACGTGATCGCCGAGAGCCGCGAGCGCGGTGCGGTGCTGCCGCTGCGGGACAGCGAGCGCTCCGCCGAGGTCGCCGCGAAGCTGGACGTCGTCGCGTTGTAGGCGGACGGCCCCGCTACCGCAGCTTCGCGCGCAGCTCCTCGACCTCGGCCAGGAACGCCTCGCGCTCCCGCGGGCTCCAGCGCTCGGACGCCGCCAGCGCGGCGGCGCGATCGAGCGCGTCCCGGGCTGCCGGGTCGTCGCCGACGGCCTCCTGCGCCTCCGCCAGGGCCAGGAAGTTGCCCGGATGCTCCGGGCCCTCGTCCACGGCGCGCTCCGCCCACTCCAGGCCCAGGTCGACGTCCCCGATGCTCGTGGGCCACTCCGGCGCGCGGAGGTAGAGCAGGGACAGGGCCCGGCAGGCGCCGCCCTCCTCGAGGGCCGGGTCCTCCGCGGCGACCCGCTCGAGGAGCGGCACCATCTCCTTCACCGACGCCAGGCCGATGGAGCGGCGCTCCCGGGCCCACAGGCCCAGGGTCGTGGCGAAGTAGTAGCGGGCCTCGGGCCGGTCGGGCTCCCGCGCCATCCCCAGCCGCGCGATGCCGCTGCCCCGCTCGAAGATCGCCGCGCGCTCGGACCCCCTGTCGGTGCGCCGGCCCAGCAGCGAGGCCGCGCGAGCGGCCTTCCAGTACGCGTCGTAGAGATCCGGGTCCGCCACCGCCGCCCGGCCGTAGTCCCGGAACGCCGCCGCGAGCTGCTCCGGATCGTCCCGATCCTCCCAGGCGAGGTCGCCGGCGGCCATCAGCTCCCGGGCGGCGGCCTCGTCCCGGCGGGCGGAGAAGCCGTCCACGTCGACGACCTGCAGGAGATCGGCGGGCGGGGGAGGGACGGGAGAGCAGGCGGCGGCCAGCAGGACGGAGGCGAGCAGGGCCCGCGGGACGTCGTGGCGGCTCACGGACCGGTCAGAATCCGAACCGCACGCCGAGCTCGACGATGCGCCCGGGCCCCGCGACCGCCAGGGGCTGGCCGAAGGTCGGCGAGTTGACCTCGCCGTCCACCAGCGTCACGTTCTCCCGGTTGAAGAGGTTGAAGAACTGCAGGAACCCCTCGAGCTGGGAGCCGGCGCCGGTGTTGAAGATCCGCGAGATCCGCAGGTCCACCTGGAGGTAGTCGGGCTCGTCCAGGCCTCCCTCGTAGGGCGGCAGCCCCTGCGCCGCCCGGGCCGCGTTGATCTTGTCCAGGGGGGTGTCCTCACCGGTGTTCCGCCCGACGCCGTCCGGCCGCTCCTGCTTGAAGCCGTCGGGCAACGGGACGCGGTCGCCGGAGGCGTCGACGACGTCGATCCCCAGGGTGCGGCTGTTGTCGTCCTCGCCCAGGGTCACGTTGAAGGGCGCGCCGGAGGCGTAGGTCACGACGGGGGAGAACCGCAGCCCCCAGAGGCTCGTCTGCCAGGTGGCGGCGAACACGAAGCGGTGCCGCTGATCGTTGTCGGAGCGCGCGCGCTCCCCCTCGATGTCGAAGGAGTCCGGCGCCAGGTAGATGCCGTTCTTGAGCGGATCGCCGGACTGGTCGAGGGATCGGGACAGCGTGTAGGAGATGGTGTAGGTGAGATCTCCGGCGCCGTCCTGCAGCCGGATCTGCAGGGCGTCGTACCAGGTGTTTCCCATGGTCTCCAGCGCCACGATGGAGCCCGTCGTGGGGTCCAGGTGGGCGGGGACGTACGTGGGACGTTCCGGGGTCCCGATGTTGTTGGCGCCGATGACCGGGTTCAGGTCCCGCCACACGGGCACGTGGTAGCCCCGGGCGTGGACGTAGTTGACGCCGAACAGGAGCCCGCGTCCCAGGGCCCGGTCGAAGCCGATGTTCCACTGCACGTTGTAGGGGGTGTCGAGGGTGTCGCCGGTGGAGAACCGGAGCTGCACCGTGTCCGTGTCCTGGGAGGAGAGGATGCACTCCTGGACCATCGTATCGACGCCGTAGGTCTCCAGGAAGTCCTCGTTGCAGGGAAAGCCGGTGCCCTGGAAGAACCCCAGGAGGATCGTCTGCTGCTGGGTGATGGCGGAGACGGCGGGGAATCCGAGGACGACCTTGTCGTAGAAGACGCCGATCCCGCCGCGGACGATGACGTTCTTGCCGTGGTTCGGGGTCCAGACGAAGGAGAATCGCGGGGCCAGGTTGTTCATGTCCCGGCTGGCGCCGCCGTTCTCGATGGAGGACTCCACGGCGTAGCGCTCGTCCAGCTGGAAGGTCTCCAGGTCGTAGCGCAGGCCGAAGTTCAGGTTCCAGTTCGGATGGGGCCGCCACTCGTCCTGGATGAACACGCCGGCGACGGTGTCGTCGAAGGACGCCGTCGGGCTCCCCGACAGCAGCCGGTAGACCATCGGATAGGTGTCGAACTCGGCGATCTCGTCGACGATCCCGTCACCGTCGTCGTCCACTCCGGGGGCGCCGATCCCGGCCCGGGAGCAGTCCAGCGGGTCCTCCGGCCGGGGTCCCGGCACGCACTCCGACTTCGTCCCCAGGTGGCTGTCGCCCGCCTCGAAGGGGGCCGTCGTGTCGTAGAGGAAGTAGCCGTTGGGGTTGAAGGCCGACTCGACGTCGGCCCGGACCGTGGACACGTCGACCCCGACCTTCAGGGTGTGGTTGCCGATGACGCTGGTGAGGTTGTCGATGAACTGGAACTGCCGCTCCCGGATGTCGCGCTCGTAGAGATCGAGCCCCCCGTAGATCCCCTGGGGACGCTCCACCCCCGGCCGGTCCGTGTTCCCCTGCTGGAATCCGTCGCCGTCGGACCAGAGCAGGCGCGCCTCGTTGAACAGGTTCGGGCTGATGACCGAGCGCAGGGACAGGGCCAGCTGGGTGTCGGTCTCGTCCAGGCTCGAGCCGGTCTCCGGGGTGTACTTCCCGATGACGTTGAGCCCCTCGAGGTAGTCCTGGGAGTAGGAGAGCCGGGCGGTGAGGTAGTGCGTCGCGGAGAGGTTGAAATCGGTGCGGAGGAACACGCGGTCCGAGTCGGTGGCGGCGGGGAACGCGCCGCCGATATCCCCGAGCCGGTCGACGCCGGTGTAGCCGGCGGTGCCGTCGGACCGTCCCCCCTCGTAGGCGACGAAGTAGAAGGCCTTGTCCTTGACGAAGGGGCCGGAGGCGGCGAAGCCGAACTGCTGGCGCTGGATCGACGAGTCGCTCTGATCGCCGCCGTAGTTCTCGACGATGGCGTCGGGGGCGTTCCAGCTCTCGTTCGTGAAGGTGAAGAAGGCCGAGCTGCCGAACTCGTTCGTCCCGGAGCGGGTGATGATGTTCATCACGCCCCCCGAGGCCCTCCCGAACTCCGCGGAGTAGCCGTCCCGGACGATCTCGAACTCCTGGATCACCTCCGCGGAGAAGGAGCTGGCCCCCCGGGCGCCGAACACGAAGTCGTTGTTGTCGGAGCCGTCGACCAGGAACGCGTTGGAGCGCGCCCCGGAGCCGTTGGCGGTCAGGACCGTCGCCGGCTCGCCGAAGAACACCCCGCGCTGCGCCTGGCGGACCGACGAGTCCAGCAGGGCCAGGTCGGTGAACTGGCGGCCGTTCAGCGGCATCGACTGGATGGTCTGCTGGTCGACCCGGGTTCCCAGGGTGGTGTCCGAGGGGTCGAAGTCCGGGAGCTCGCCGGAAACCTGGACGTGCTCCTCGATGGCCATCTTGAGGGTGAAGTTGATCTCGCGCACCGAGTTCAGCGCGAGGTCCACGCCCTGCCGTCCCAGGGCGTAGCCCTTCATGTGCACCGAGACCTGGTACGCGCCGGGCCGCAGGAGGAGCACCTGGTAGCCCCCGTCGTCGTCGGAGACGGCCGAGCGCTCCAGGCCGGTCTCCAGGTCCAGGACCTGGACCTCCGCCCCCTGCAGCCCCTTCCCCCCCTCGTCGGCCACCCGGCCGCGGACCCCGGAGGAGACACTCTGCCCCCACGCCGGCCCCGCCAGGACGGAGGCCAGCAGCAGAATCGCCGCCGGGTGCAGGCTTCGCTGCATCCCTCTCACGTTCCCTTACGGACCGAAATGCCCCAGCGGTCCTCGCTGGCCGCCGGCCCCCTCGGCCACGACCAGATAGTAGACCGCGGACGGGCTGCCGGTGAAGGTCGTCGCGGTGCCGGTGTCGGCGACCGGGGTGAAGCTCCCGGCCGCGGAGGGATCGTCCGAGCCCA
>JASFRI010000176.1:0-8521 GCA_050115015.1 Acidobacteriota bacterium | reverse complement strand
GAGATGATCGCGGAGCTCAGCGTCGGACACGCCTACATCCAGGGAGGCGACTTCGAGATCCCCGAGCGGCCGCGGGTGGCCCTCCCGGGCGCGCGGTTCGAGCTGGATCCGGGCTCGGGGCGCTATCGCATCGCCCGGATCCTGCAGGGGCAGAACGAGGAGACCGAGTATCGCGCCCCGCTGACCGCGGTGGGCGTGGACGCCCGGGAGGGCGACTACGTGCTGGCCATCGACGGCGAGGAGCTCCTCGGCACGGATAACCCCTACCGCCTCCTGCAGCACAAGACGGATCCAGTCAGCCTGACCCTCAACGACCGTCCTTCCACGGAGGGGGCCCGGGAGGTCGTCTACGAGCCGATCTTCAGCGAGCAGCGTCTGCTCTACCTGGACTGGGTGCTGGAGAACCAGCGCAAGGTCTCCGCGGCCACCGACGGCCGTGTCGGGTACATGCACCTCCCCGACATGGGCAGTTCCGGGATCTACGAGTTCCAGAAGTGGTTCTACCCGCAGATCCGCAAGGAGGGGATGGTCGTGGACGTGCGGTCGAACGGCGGCGGGAACGTCTCCCAGTGGATCCTCGAGCGGCTCGACACGAAGCTGCTGGGCACGCGCTTCGGAAGCGGCAGCGACGACCCGTCCACCTATCCGGGCACGGTGTTCCATGGCCATCTCGTCTGCCTGATCAACGAGACCTCCGCCTCCGACGGGGACATCTTCCCGTACTACTTCCGCGAGGCCGGCCTCGGCCCGCTCATCGGCGTGCGCACGTGGGGCGGCGTGGTCGGGATCTCCGGGCGCGGCCCGCTGCTGGACGGGGGCCAGGTCTACGTGCCCCTGTCCGGCACGAACGACGCGGAGGGGAACTGGGTGATCGAGGGACACGGGGTGGATCCGGACATCGAGGTCTGGAACGACCCGCGTTCCGTGCTGGAGGGCCGGGACCCGCAGCTCGAGCGCGGGATCGAGGAGGTGATGAAGGCCATCCGGGAGCACCCGATGCACCTGCCGGAGCGGCCCGCGGATCCCGTGAAGACCCGCTGATCGCCGCCGTCGCGGCGCGGGGCGGCCCCGTCCGGGGCCGCCCCTCTGTCTCTCTCCCCAACCCACCCCCATCCCGGACCGTTCACGACCTGCCGCCACCCGGGCTCCCGGCATGTCCAGTCGCCGCGGTGGGGTTCCACCCTTCGAATGGGCAGGTGGTGGAGACTCCGGGAGATCCCCTGTCCGGCTCCCGCCGGGCCGGTGCATGGATCCCGGACACCACTCCGCCCCGAGCGCGAGGAAGCTCGCCACGGACGGGACAGATCGGGAGGTTGACAAGACCCCGGGAACGCATATCTATACAAAAAGATGATTTTGTATATTCCATAAGCCGCCGGATGGCTTGTCGGAGAAAGGCCCCGGGCATGCGGATCCCGAAGCACGTCCTCTACCGACTCGTCTTCGTCGCCGCCCTGGCGACGGTCATCGCCTCCGCCCGGCCGGAGCCGGGGCTGCGGGCCGCGGCGCTCGAAGCGTCGGTCTCCGGGGGCGCGCTGGTTTCCATCCCCCCTGCGCCCTTCGTCGTCCGCGGCATCGCGGGACGCGTCGACGCGCGAGACCTGCGGACTCCCGGTAAGCCCTGGCAGCGCGTGCGACGCGGCTTCGAGCTGACCGAGGAGAGGGCGCTCCGGACCGGACCCAAGGGTCACGCGGCCCTCATCCGGGAGGAGGATGTGATCCAGCTCGACGCCGCGACGGAGGTCGCGCTGGAGGCGCTGTCCCGGGAGGAGGTGAAGCTACGACATCAGGAGGGCAACGCGCTCTACGAGGTCCGTCCCGGGGCGAACCGCCGCTTCCAGGTCGTGAGCCCCCACCTCGTGATCACCGCCCCCGGTGGGGCCTTCAGCGTGATCCTGGAGGAGGGTTCGACCGCGGTGGCGGTTTCCGACGGCCAGGTCACGGTCGACGTGACCTTCACCGGCGAACGGGTCGAGCTGGCGACGGGACACCTGGGCCTGCTGGCGAGCCCCATGGACCGTCTCGAGGTACATGGAGACCCTCGGGAGGGACCCGGGCCAAGCCTCCGTCGCGAGAACCGCTTCGTGCGAGAGGCTCGCCGGGAGGCGGGACGCCTGATCCGGTGGGCCGCCTGGGACGGTCTCGGCGCGCCGCGCCTGTATGACTTCGAGTCCGGCACCTATCATGATGCCGGAAGGGACGGGAGCTGGCGGTCGGCGTCCGGCCGGGAGGAGACCTCCCAGCGCTCGTCCGTGCGCGACTGAGCCCCGGGCCTACTTCTTCAGGTCGAGCGAGGCCGAGTTGATGCAGTACCGCTGCCCGGTGGGAGCGGGACCATCCGGGAAGACGTGACCCAGATGGGCGTCGCAGGCCGCGCAGCTCACCTCCACGCGACGCATGCCGTGTGACCGGTCCTCCGTCAGCCGGACCCTCCCGCGGTCCATGACGTCCCGGAAGCTCGGCCAGCCGGAGCCGGATTCGTACTTCTCCTCGGAACGGAACAGCTCGGCGCCGCAGCACACGCAGCAGTACGTGCCGTCCTCCTTGCTGTCCCAGTACGCGCCCGTGAAGGGGGGCTCGGTTCCCCGCAGGCGGCACACCCGGTACTGCTCCGGCGTGAGGCGGGCCTTCCAATCCTCTTCCGATCGCTTCCGCTCGTCCCCCAAGGTGTCGCCTCCCCGTCAGCCCTTCCGCATGTGGATCTCGGTGCCGCCCCTGCGGAAGGTGACCTCATCCATCAGCTGGTTGATCAGGAAGATCCCTCGGCCGTGGCTCTCGTAGATCCGCTCCCCCACCAGGGGGCTCGGCACCGCGTTCGGGTCGAACCCGGCGCCGGGGTCCCGGACGATGATCAGCATTCCCCGGGTGCGGTCGCAGGCCACGGAGACCTGCACGTCCTTCTCCGGGTCGGCGCCCGCACCGTGCAGGACGGCGTTCGCCAGCGCCTCCCGCAGGGCGAGATCCACCGCATCCTCGCTTCCCGCGGCACACCGCATCTGCCGGACGATCCCCATCACCCGGTCCACCACCGGGTCGATGGCGTGCACCTCCGCCGCCAGGCGCAGATCGAGCTCCAGGACCAGGTCCGCCCTCGAGAACTCGCAGCGCTCCGGATTCTCCATCTGGAGTCCTCCCGAACACCATTCTAGCAGCCCGCCGCTTCAGGCATGGGCCGGCCGGGACGCCGTCCCCTCAGTACTCGGCGATCCAGAGCATCGCCTTGCCGCTGGCGTCCACCGTGGTCACGAGACCTCCGGCGCCCGTGTCCACGGCGAAAGGTGCATGGCTCCCGGTCCATGGCCCGGTCCCCAGCGGCTCGGGTGTTCCGCCCCGCGGCCCGACGACGAATGCCACCTGCGCTCCGCGAGTCCCGAGGTCCGCGTACGCGATCCGGCCGTCCGGTGTCCAGGTCGGCCATGTGCCGCTGCCGGTGATCCAGTGCGTCTCGCCCGAGGTGAGGTCGATCACCCCGATGCCGCCGACGTAAGAGCGTGAACGGGCGACGACCAGGGTGGAACCGTCAGGGGAGAAGCGGGGCAACGTCGCCCCGTGGAGCAGCGTGCGCTCCACCTCGCCGGGCCCCCGGAGGATGATCTCCCCTACCCCGGCCGCCTCGCGGACGTAGGCGATACGCTCGCCGTCGGGGGCGACGTCCGGGTAGCTCCCGTCCTCGACCAGCCAGCGGAGTCCGGTGCCGTCGGGTTCCACGCTCCCGATGCGGTTGCGGTCCGCTGCCCGGGCATGGAAGACCAGGGAGCCGTTCACCGGGTTGAAACGCACCCAGAAGACGTCCCCCACTCCGTCCACGACGGTGCGTGGAGGCCCACCTTCCGCCGGGACGAGTACCATCTCCCAGGGCCGGCCGGGCACCTTCCTGGCGACCGCCACCCACCGGCCGTCGGGCGACAGCGACGGGGCCCAGGCCTCGCCGCCCCGGAACGCCGCGAGCACGGTCCGGGAACCGTCCCGGGAATCGAACCGCACCAGGTCGGAGCCGGGAGGCTCGTTCGCGAAGACGATCCGCTGGCCATCGGGGGAGACCGCCGGTGACATGTCGCGCCCCGGACCGGAAGTGATGCGCTCCGCCGTGCCGCCGCGCACGGGAATGCGCCACAGGTTCTCCGCGCCGCCCCGGTCGGAGACGTGGACCGCGTAGCGGCCGTCCGGCGTGACCGCCGCGGCCAGGTTGATCGTCCCCTCCGGGTCCGCGGTGATCGGCCTCGGTGGTCCCCCGTCCACGTCCACCCGGAAGAGCTGCCCGATGGCACCGCCCGGGCTGCGGTTGAACACCAGGGTCCCGCCGTCCGGCGTCCAGGAGGGTCTGCGGTGGAAGAACCCCTCCTCGCAGGCCGTGATCCGCCTCACGTCCTCCGGCCTTGAGACGCGGACGCGGTCGAGGCAGTGCCAGCCTTCATCGATGCGCGCGTAGGCGATCCACTCCCCGTCCGGCGACCAGGCCGGGTCCGTGCCATTGGCCACCAGCTTGCGCGCCTCGCCCCCCAGCGCCGGCATCACGTAGATCCCGGGGGCATCCTCCCCCGTCGACCGGCGGGTGAAGGCGACGCGGCTCCCGTCGGGGGACCAATCCGGATCCGACTCGGCCTCCGGCGTGTCGGTGATGCGCACCGGGCTTCCGCCCGCCAGCAGCCGCACCCAGAGATCCCGCTGCCCGCCGCGATCGGAGCTGAACACGATGCTGGCTCCGTCCGGAGAGAACGAGGGGGAGAGATCGGCGCTGGTCCCGTCGCTCAGCGGAAGGACCCTCCGGGGCGTCGCCCCCCCGGAGGACGGCCCGCGCATCAGCCCCCAACCGACGACGCCGGCGAGCGCCAGGACGGCCATGGCGAGGAACCCGAACCGGAGCCGGCGTCGCCGGTCCGGTCGCCGCGACCCGGCGGGAGGCAGGGGGATCTCCGACGTGGAGTCGCGCAGGAGCACCCGGACATCGACCTCCAGGGCCCGGGCGTCCGGGTAGCGGAACTCGGGATCCTTCTCGAGCAGCTTGCCGACGAGCCGCGCCAGCTCTTCCGGCACATCATCGACGATCTCCCGCAACGGGCGGGGCCGCTCCCGCAGGATGGCGTGCTGGATGTCGACGGCGGTGGGGCCCAGGAACGGGTGCCGGCCGGCCAGCGCCTCGTATAGCACGAGGCCAAGCTGGAAGAGATCGGAGCGGCCGTCCAGGGCCTGCTCGGCGATCTGCTCCGGAGAGGAGTAGAGGACGGTGCCGAGCATGCTGCCGGTACGGCTCAGCCGCAGGGCGACCTCGGTGGGGGCCTCGGTCGTGTCGGCCCCGGGCCGGAAGCCGACCCACCGGGCCACGCCGAAGTCCAGGAGGATGGCACCCCGTACCGGCGACACCATGATGTTCCCGGGCTTGATGTCCCGGTGGAGCACCCCTGCCTGGTGCGCATGGGCGAGAGCGGAGGCGAGGTCGCGGGCGTGCTCCAGGACCTCCATCCACCGAAGGCGCCCGCGCTGGATCGCCCGGGACAGCGGCTCCCCCTCGATGTGCTCCATGACCAGGAAGGAGGTGCCGTCGGCATCCCCCACGTCCAGGAGGACCGCGATGTGCGGATGCTTCAGCGCCGCGATGGTCGCGGCCTCGCGCCGGAAGCGCGCCATCACGACCGGATCGGCCTCGGGCTCCACCACCTTGACGGCGACCTCGCGTCCCAGGCGGGTGTCCACCGCCAGGTAGACGGTCCCCATCCCTCCCTGGCCCAGCCTGCGCTGGATGCGGTAGTGGGACAGCAGGTGCCCGGCTGGCAGTGGCATGCTCCGGCTCCCGTCGCGGACGGTAACCCCGTACCACTATAGCGAAGCTACCGGGGGATCGGCAGGCGCAGGACCAGGCGGGCGCCTTCGCCCGGGGCCTCCTCGGCCTGGAGCGTGCCGCCGTGGCTCCTGGCGATGCGGCGAGAGATGGCGAGGCCGAAACCGTGGCCCGAGTCCCGGGTGGTGAACGCCGGCTCGAAGGCCCGCACCCGCACCTCGGGCGTCATGCCGGGTCCGTTGTCCTCCACGGCCAGCACCACGACGGGATCGCCGTCACGGGGCCCGCGGGTCACGGTGCGGATGCGCCCTCCCCGCCGGCCGTCCAGCGCGTCCACCGCGTTGGCATAGAGGTTAAGCAGGACCTGCTGGATCTGACCCGGGTCCAGGCTGAGCGCCGGCAGCGCGGGGTCCAGGTGCCTCTGGAGCTCCACGCTCCGGAAACGGCTCTGTCCTTCCAGGAACCCGGCAAGCCGCTCGACCAGCGCGTTGAGGTCCACCCGCTCCCGGCGGGCTCCCGTCCGGCCGAGGTCGAGCAGCCCCAGGGCGAACCGCTGCATGCGGGCGAGCTGCCCGGCGAGGAGGTCCACGGTCCGCGCCGCTTCGGGAAGCTCCCGGATCGAGGGGTCGGCACGCAGGAGCTCGGAGAGGCTGGTGGCGCCCGCCAGGAGGTTGCGGAGGTCGTGGCCGATCTCCACCGACATGCGCCCGGCGAGCGCCAGCTTCTCCGCCCGGATCAGCCGTTCCTCCAGGAGACGCAGGTCCGTGCGGTCCCGGATTCCCAGCACCCATCCGGACCCGGCCCCAGGGGAGCCCAGCGTCAGCTCGAGGTGGCGGGTCCCTCCTCCGCCGTCGAGCTCCAGGGTGAACACGATGGGCGTCGTCTTCTCCCGGGCCGGGGCCGCGTGCTGCAGCACCGCCCGCGCGAGGACCGGCGCCCGTTCCCGGAGATCCGTGCCGGCAGCGGCCGCCCCGTGTCCCGCGAAGATCCGATCCCCTCGCCCGCCATGGCTTCGCCACCGCAGCACCCGCAACCGCTCGTCGAGCTCCACCACGGCGTCGAAGGCACTGCCCACGAGGATCGCATCGGGCCACCGTCCCGTTCCGGCGGCGATCCGCGCCAGATTGCCGCAGATCCTGCGGTGGGCCTCGCCGTCCGACTGCAGCAACCGACCCAGCGCAACCCGGCTCCAGGCCTGGACCCGTGCTCGCCCCATCGACCGGACCGCCGCGGTCTCCACGGGCGTGTCCGATCCGCCGGACGTCCCGAAGCAGTCCCCAGGGCCCAGGTGCCGGACCCCCCTCGCCGCCGTCTCCACCTGCAGCTCCCCCTCCACCACCAGGATCAGGGCGAGCCCGTCCCCGGAGAACGGGGGGACGGACTCTCCCTCGCCCAGGTCGAGCGTCCGGGCGAGGCGGAGGAGCCCCTCGATCTGCTGCGGTCGGAGCCCATCCAGGAGGGGCCCCGGGGTCCGGAGGACGGGAGTCGGCATGAGTCCGTCGCATTCTATCGCTGGCCCCGACCTCGGGAAACCCCTGCCCGCGCGGGGTTCGCCGGTCGCCGCGCCGGCGCGCATCGCCCCGGGAAACGAAGCGGGCCTCGCCGGCTTCGGCGCCCCGGTCCTTCTTCGCCGCCAGCGCGCCCCGTGCCCGCGACGGAGCAGTGGGCCGCGCTCGCATTCCTCGCCGAGAACGTCTTCGGCCCGGAGGCCTTCCGGTTCCCGAAGGACCTGATGGACCGTCTCGCCGCGGAGCGGTTTCCCGACTTCACCGAATCCATCTGGTCGGTGCGGCGCCTGGACTACCCGATTCACGGCGTCGTGTCCGCCATCCAGGCTTGGCCGCTGGCGCGGCTCTATGACGATCTGACCATGAGCCGCATGCTGGACGTCCAGGTCTGCGCCGACGAGGGCGAGGACGTGCTCACGCTGGCGGAGATGTTCGCCGGCGTGCGCGAGGCCGTCTGGTCGGAGCTCAGCCAGGGGAAGGACGTCAACAGTTTCCGGCGCAACCTGCAGCGTGCCCATCTGGACGCCCTCATCTCCCTGGTGGTCGCCCCCGGACCGGCAACCCCAGCGGACGCCTCCACGCTCGCCCGCGCCGACCTGCGCGAGATCCGTCGGGCGATCGAGGAAGCCATGGGCTCGGACGGCCTCGACGCCACCACCCGTGCGCACCTGGACGAGACCGGGGCCCGGATCGACGCGGCGCTGGAAGCGGGCCTCCAGCGGCAGATGCGGCTCTGAACCGGCGCGCACTTCGCGCCGGGGTTCTCCCCTTCCAGGTGCCGCCGCCCGGATCCGGAGGTATACTTCCGGCGCTTGCCGGGCCCGGGACCGCGGCCCGCCGGAGGAGCGACGTGAGCGACGAGAAGGAGCCCATCGACGATCTGCCGGGAGCAGACGAGGACGGGGAGCGCAGCCCCCGGGAGACCTTTCAGCAGATCTCCCACATCGCGATCAGCATGTCGTTCGACCTGATCGACAAGCTGCGGTTCTTCGAGAAGGAGACGCTGAAGCTCTCCGACGAGGAGGTCAAGCAGCGCACCCCCCACCTGGCATCCTGCCTGGAGACCCTCCGGACCGCCTACCTGGAGTTCTCCGAGGTCGACTTCTAGCGGGGCTAGGACTAGAGGTCCGGCCGGAAAGTGGGGTGCCGTCCGCCGCTGGGTCCTGCGCGGCGAGGCCAAGGCGCGCCGAGGAGTCGATGCCCTGTGCCCCAGTTCGGGGTCGGCGCATCGGCGACG
>JASFRI010000175.1:0-8551 GCA_050115015.1 Acidobacteriota bacterium | reverse complement strand
TGGCCCGAGAACATGGACCCCGCGGTCTGGGAGCGCGAGGTGGCCGCCTTCTGTCCGGGAGTGGGCCGTGGCCGGCGCTACAGCCTGGAGGAGATCCGCGCGATCCTCGAGGGGCGCGGCGGCGTCGACACGCCGGGTGCCGGAGGCTAGGGTCCGGACCTCCAGCAGGCTGCTAGAACATGTTGAGCTGCAGGCGGGCGGCCTCGGTCATCTTGGAGGGCTCCCAGGGGGGATCCCAGACGAGCTCCACCTTGACGTCCTCGACTTCGGGCACGGCCCGGATCTTCTGCTCCACCTCGCCCGGCAGGCTCCCGGCGACAGGGCACATCGGCGAGGTGAGCGTCATCTTCACCTGCACCCGCCCGTCGACACCTGCCAGGATCTCGTAGATCAGGCCCAGCTCGTAGATGTTCACGGGGATCTCGGGGTCGAAGCAGGTCTTGAGGACCTCGACCACCTTCTCCTCGATCTCCGGGCTGGACTCCTGGCCGCCGGTGGCGGCAGGTTCCTCCGGCACCGCGGCCTCCGCGCGTTCCTCGTCTGTGGTCTTCGACGGCACGTCGGACTCCTTCATTCGGTCGTGACCGGCTCGTCGGATCCATCGACGGCGGCGATCACGGTATGCCACGGAAGCGTCGCGCACTTGACGCGCAGGGGGAACTCGCTGACCCCCCCGAACACCGCCAGCTTCCCGAGATCTTCGGACGGCTGCGCCTTCCCGGTGACGAGGTCATGGAAGCGACGGAAGATCTCGTGTGCCTGCTGGACGGTCTTCCCCCGCAGGGTCTGGGTCATCATCGACGCGGACGCGGTGGAGATCGCGCAGCCGGTCCCCTCGAAGGTCACCTCGCGGACCACCCCGCTCTCGTCCACCTGCAGGAACACCGTGAGCCGGTCGCCGCAGAGCGGGTTGTACCCCTCCTGCGTGCGATTCGCCCCCTCCAGCGGCCCGAAGTTCCGCGGCCTCTTGCCGTGGTCGAGGATCACCTCCTGATAGAGATCCCTGAGGTCCGACATCAGCCGAACACCTCCGCCACCTTCCGGAGGGCGGCGACCAGCGCGTCCACCTCGCCCCGGGTGTTGTAGCAGCCGAAGGAGGCCCGCGTCGTCGCCGGCACGCCGAACCGGGCCATGAGGGGCTGCGTGCAGTGGTGGCCGGCCCGCACCGCCACCCCTTCCTGGTCCAGGATCGTCCCCACGTCGTGAGCGTGCACGCCGTCCATGACGAAGGAGATCACCCCTGCCTTGTGGGCCGCGGTGCCGAGGATGCGCAGCCCCTCGACCGAGGCGAGGGCGTCGGTGGCGTAGCGCAGGAGACGGTCCTCGTGGGCGGCGACGGCGTCGATGCCGATCCGGGACAGGTAGTCGACCGCCGCACCCAGCCCCACCGCGCCGGCGATGTTGGGCGTCCCCGCCTCGAACTTGAAGGGGATGTCGTTGAACCGGGTCTTCTCGAAGGTGACGGAGCGGATCATGTCCCCGCCGGACTGGTACGGGGGCATCTTCTCGAGCAGCGCCGCCTTGCCGAACAGCACGCCGGTCCCCGTGGGGCCGTACATCTTGTGGCCCGAGATGACGTAGAAGTCCGCGTCCAGCTCCCGGACGTCCACCCGGAGATGGGGCGCGGCCTGCGCACCGTCGACCAAGACGGGGACGTCCCGCTCGTGGGCCATCCGGATCATCTCGCCCACGGGGTTCACCGTACCCAGCGTGTTGGAGACGTGGACGATGGCCGCCATCCGGGTCCGCGGCCCCAGCAACCGGCGGTACTCCTCCGGGATGACGTCTCCGCGGTCGTCCACCGGCGCGACCACGAGCCGGGCGCCGCGCTCCTCGCATAGAAGCTGCCAGGGGACGATGTTCGAGTGGTGCTCCATCGCGGTGATCAGCACCTCGTCGCCCTCGCCCACCCGGCTCCCCCCGAAGGACCGGGCCACGAGGTTCACCCCCTCCGTGGCGCCGCGGACGAAGACGATCTCCCTCGGGGCCGCCGCACCGAGGAATCCCTGCAGCGTCTCGCGGGCGGCCTCGTAGGACCGGGTCGCCCGCAGGCTCAGCTGGTGCAGCCCCCGGTGCACATTCGAGTTCTCGTGGACGTAGAACGACTCGAGGGCGTCGAGCACCTGGCGCGGCTTCTGGCTGGTGGCGGCGTTGTCCAGATAGACCAGCGGCTTCCCGCCCACGGCCTCCCGGAGGATCGGGAAATCGCGCCGGATGCGCTCCACGTCGTAGCCCGACGTGCTCTCGCCGGGCAGGACGGCCTCGCCGGCGGTCTTCATCTTCCCTCCTCCCCGGCGAACCGGTGCAGCCGGGTCGCCAGCTCCGACTCCAGGGCCTCCCGCAGGGGCTCGAGGGGCAGGCGGCGCAGGATCTCCGCCGCGAAGGCGTGAATCAGCAGGCGGCGGGCCTCCGCCGGGTCCAGACCGCGGCTTCGCAGGTAGAACAGCTCCGCCTCCTCCAGCTGCCCCACCGTCGCCCCATGCGCGCATTTCACGTCGTCCGCGAAGATCTCCAGGTTCGGCTGGGTGTCCACGAGCGCGTCGTCGGAGAGCAGCAGGTTCCGGTTCGCCTGGTGGGCGTCGGTCTTCTGGGCGTCGGCCCGAACCAGGACCGTTCCGTGGAAGACCCCGCGGGACTCCCCGTCGAGGATGCCCTTGTAGAGCTCCCGGCTGGCGCAGTGGGGCCGGGCGTGATCGATGAAGGTGTGGTTGTCCTCGTGCTGGGAGCCGGACAGGAGGTAGAGGCCGTCCAGGGTGCAGTCCCCTCCTTCGGCGCCGAGCACGACCCTCAGGTCGTTGCGAACCAGCCGGCCGCCGAGGGAGATCGAGTGGGACGAGAACACGCCGGCGTGCCCCACCTGCGCCTGGATGGTCGCCACGTGGAACGCCGCGTCTCCCTCGCGCTGGACCTTGTGGTGCCGGACCTCCGCTCCGGAACCCACGACGATCTCGGTGACCGGGTTCGTCCAGTAGACGGCTCCGGCAGGCCCCGCGTAACCCTCCACGAGCCGCAGCCGGGCCCCCTCCTCCACCAGGACGAGCGTCCGGGGGTCGGAGACGCCGACCTCGCCGGGATCCTTCACCAGGTGAAGGATCTGCACCGGGACCGGCACCTCGGCGCCAGCGGCGACGCGGATGAAGGCGCCGTCGGCCCAGAGGGCCTGGTTGAGGGCCACGAAGGGGTTGCGGGAGGCGTCCGCATGGCGCCCCAGGTGTGCCTCGACCGTGGCGGGGTCCTGCCGGACGCGCTCCGCCAGGCTCCCGATCTCCACGCCGTCCACGTCGAGCCCCCGGGACAGCTCCGGATGGAAGCGGCCGTTGACGAGGACCACCAGGGCCCCCGGCAGCCCGAGGCCCGCCGCCTCCAGGGTGGCGGGTGAAAGCCCGTCACCGTCCCGGTCGAGGGTACGGAACGGCAGCTCCGCCAGCCCGCGGACCGGTGTGGCGCGCCATTCCTCGTCGCGCCGGGAGGGAAAGCCCCGGGACCGGAACGCCTCCATGCCGGCCTCCCGCAGCTCCCGGAGGAAGCCGGGCTCCCCGGACAGGCCCTCCCGACGGGCGGTGTAGCGGCCCAGATGGTGCTCGACGGTTGCCGATTCGAGGACGGCCATGCTCTCCCTCAGGCCCCCACCTGCTGCTCGAGCCACGTGTAGCCCTTCTCCTCGAGCTCCAGGGCCAGGTCCTTGTCGCCGGAACGCACGATCCGCCCGTTCGCCAGCACGTGGACGCGGTCGGGAACGATGTAGCCCAGCAGCCGCTGGTAGTGGGTGACCACGATCATCGCCCGCTCCGGCCTGCGGAGGAGGTTGACGCCGTTGGAGACCACCTTCAGCGCATCGATGTCGAGGCCGGAGTCGGTCTCGTCGAGGACCGCCAGCTTCGGGTCGAGCACCGCCATCTGGAAGATCTCGTTGCGCTTCTTCTCCCCGCCGGAGAACCCCTCGTTCACCGAACGGTTCAGCAGGCTCTGGTCCATGTCCACCAGCTTCATCTTCTCCTTGACCAGGCTCAGGAAGTCCATGGCGTCGAGCGGCTCCAGACCGCGGTGCTTCCGCATGGCGTTCACGCCCGCCTTCATCAGGTAGGTGTTGCTGACCCCGGGGATCTCCACCGGATACTGGAAGGCGAGGAAGATCCCCTCCCGGGCGCGCACCTCGGGGGACATCTCGAGGAGGTCCTTGCCCTCGAACAGGACCTCCCCACGCGTCACCTCGTAGGTCTCCCGACCGGCCAGGACGTTGGCGAGGGTGCTCTTCCCGGAGCCGTTCGGCCCCATGATGGCGTGGACCTCGCCTGCGGCGACATCCAGGTCGATTCCGCGGAGGATCTCCTTTCCCCCGACGCTGGCGTGCAGATCACGGATTTGCAACACGGCTGGGTTCTCCCTGCGCGCCGATCAGCCGACGCTTCCCTCGAGGCTGACTTCCAGCAGCTTCTGTGCCTCCACGGCGAACTCCATCGGCAGCTCCCGGAACACCTCCTTGCAGAAGCCGTTCACGATCATCGATACGGCGTCCTCGGTGGAGAGGCCACGCTGCCGGCAATAGAAGAGCTGATCTTCCCCGATCTTGGATGTGGACGCCTCGTGCTCCAGCGAGGCGGAGCTGTTCCTGATCTCGATGTACGGGAAGGTGTGCGCCCCGCACTCGTCTCCCATCAGCAGCGAATCGCACTGAGAGTAGTTCCGCGCGTTCGAAGCGCCCTTCAGGATCTGCACCCGGCCACGATAGCTGTTCTGGCCCTTGCCGGCGGAGATCCCCTTCGAGATGATCGTGCTCCGGGTGTTCTTCCCGATGTGGATCATCTTGGTTCCCGTGTCGGCCTGCTGGTGGTTGTTCGTGAGGGCGACGGAGTAGAACTCCCCCACCGAGTTGTCCCCCTGCAGGATGCAGCTCGGGTACTTCCACGTGATGGCGGAGCCCGTCTCCACCTGGGTCCAGGAGATCTTCGCGTTCTCCATGCACTTGCCGCGCTTGGTGACGAAGTTGTAGATGCCACCCTTGCCGTCCTTGTCCCCGGGATACCAGTTCTGCACGGTGGAGTACTTGATCTCCGCCCCCGGCAGGGCGACGAGCTCCACCACCGCGGCGTGCAGCTGGTTGGTGTCCCGCATCGGGGCCGTGCACCCCTCCAGGTAGGATACGTAGCTCCCCTCCTCCGCCACGATCAGCGTGCGCTCGAACTGGCCCGTATCGGCGGAGTTGATCCGGAAGTAGGTGCTCAGCTCCATGGGACAGCGAACACCCCTGGGAATGTAGCAGAAGGAGCCGTCGCTGAAGACGGCGGCGTTGAGCGCCGCGAAGAAGTTATCCGTGTGCGGGACGACGCTCCCCAGGTACCTGCGCACCAGCTCCGGATGTTCGCGGACCGCCTCGGAGAAGGAACAGAAGATGATGCCCAGCTCCGAGAGCTTGTCCCGGAAGGTCGTGGCGACGGAGACGCTGTCGAATACCGCATCCACGGCGACGCCGGCGAGCTTCTCCTGCTCCGCCAGCGGGATGCCCAGCTTCTCGTAGGTACGCAGCAGCTCCGGGTCGACCTCGTCCAGGCTCTTCGGCCGGTCCGCCTGGCTCTTGGGCGCGGCGTAGTAGCTGATCTTCTGGTAGTCGATGGGGGGATAGTGGACGTTCGCCCACTGCGGCTCCCGCATGGACTGCCAGTGCCGGAAGGCGTTCAGGCGCCACTCCAGCATGAACGGCGGCTCCTGCTTCTTCGCCGAGATGAGGCGGACCGTCTCCTCGGCGAGGCCGGGGGGCAGCGTATCCGCCTCGAGCTCCGTCACGAAGCCCCACTTGTACTCCCGGGAGGTCAGGTCCTGCAGTGTCTTCTCCGAAGAGCTCATGGCTTCCCTTGCGATCCCCGGCCTCAGCAGGGGGTGGTGGCGTCCTCGCGATGGCGGCGCAACCGGGCGACCTCGCCGCCGACGGGGGCCGGTCGGGCCATCTCCGCCAGCGTGATGCCCTCCAGGGCCCGCCGGATCACGTCGTTGATCCGCCGCCAGCTGCCGTCCAGCGGGCACATCTCCTCGTGCTCGCAGCCCTCTCCCTCGCTGGAGCAGTCCGTGATCGCCACCGGACCTTCCGTGGCGTCGATCACCTCTAGGATCGAGATCTCCTCCGGCATTCGGGCAAGACCGTATCCCCCCTTCACACCCCGGTGGGACTCGAGCAGACCCTTCCGCGTGAGGGTCTTGAGGATCTTGTTGACCGTCGGGAGCGGCAGCCCGACGGCGCCGGCGAGGTCCCTTGCGTTGTGCACCGTCCCGGTTCCCCCCCGCGCCATCCGGGTCAGCAGTACGATGCCGTAGTCCGTCAGGCGGGTCATGCGGATCATCGGGCGCTCCGGTTTAAAGAGGACCTCTTTCGTCCTGTATTGAGTCTACCAACGGTGACCGGACCTGTCAACCAGTTCGTGAAGGATTTCCCGAGCCCCGGGGGACCGGCCGCAGACCGCTAACCGATTGAAAAGAAGCTTGATCAGTCTCTGGAGGCTGCCAGGTAGTCCTGCAGGGAGTCCCGGGTGGACGGGAAGGCCAGCTCGGGCCAGGGGATCTCCTCCGGGCGGAAGGTGCCGACCTCCCGGGTCTCGTGCCCTGCAATCGGCTTGCCGGATACCACCGCCCCCGCGAACACGGCGATGATGACCGGCCGGCCGGCATAGGAGTAGAGGCCCACCAGGCGATCGATCCGTGCCTCGACGCCGACCTCCTCCCGGACCTCGCGGAGCGCTGCCTCCTCGACGCGCTCCCCGCGATCGACGTAACCCGAGGGGAATCCCCAGGCACCGGCCCGCGGCTCGATGTCCCGACGGGCCAGGAGGATCCCGCCGTCCTGCTCGAGGATCACCCCCGCCGCGACCTTGGGGTCCAGGTAGAAGACGAACGAGCAGCCCCGACAGGTCAGGCGGGGCGGGTCGTGCGCCATGTGCCGGCGGAGCTCTAGGCGGGCACCACAGCGTGGGCAGTGGCGGTAGAGGATGGTCCCGTCGTCGTGATCGTGGTCCGCGGCGAGTGCGGTCTCCTGGAGCCCGCGCAGGTGGGCCCGGAGGACGATCTGCGCCGAGAGGAGGCCGGCCAGGGTGCCGTCCTCGTACTGGAACCGGGAGCTGCCGCGGAGCTCCGGGGCGTCCGGGTTCACGATGTCGTCCCAGGTGAGCCGTGGGTCGAGGCGGTGGGCGACCTCGAACACCTTGCGGCGCTGCCCGGTGATGCGTCGCTCGAGGACGGCATCGAGCTCCGCGAGGAGCTGTTCCAGGTTCACGACCCCTCCCGCCGGCGCACCTCCGGGGAGGCACGACCATTCCCCCATTATAGCGGCCCTCGCTCCGTCCGGTCCGGCCTGACTACGATCCTGCGGGGACGGGTTCCACCCCTCGCAGCAGGGCCCGCAGCTCGCCGCCATGGTCGTGTAGCGCCAGCGGATCGGCGAGCCCGTCCCCGTCCCTCCCGGCGGGACTCGAGGGGAGCTTTCGCGCCGCGGTGGACGAGGTGTCCGGGACCGACCCCTGATCCGCGGCTCCGCACCCTGGCACGCGGGTTGCTGATCCTCCGGGCGGAGCCCGTCGGGACGGGTGCGCTGGATGCCCGTCCCGTGCGCGCGTGGCCCTTTCGCCCACCGATGGGGCATTGCACCCAGGCGAAGGGCGCGCGTACGACACCGACGGACCGCCACCCGGCCGGCCGGGCCGGGAAGAGGGTCCGCCAGCCCCCGGGGCCGGCGGACCGGAGGGAGCCCCCATGGCGAAGTCACCCGCGCCGTCCCGCCTGGTCCCGCCGTTGCTGCAGCAGGAGATCCGCCTGCTCGAGCTGCTCCGCACCCGGCTGTGGCTGGGTACGCACGACGAGCTGCTGTACCGCCTCGACGAGGCCCTGGAGCTCGCCCGCTGTCCCCGGTGCGCCGAGGTGCAGGCCGACGGTGTTCCATGCGACACGGCGGAGAGCGACTGCGATCGCTGCGCCCGCGCGTTGCTGCACATCCGCGGGCTCCGCACGGAGCTGGAGAAGGCGGTCGACCTCGAGGAAGGCGTCCTCGTCGAGCCGCTGGACATCTGATCCGGCGCCGGCGGTCAGAACTCCGGACGGCGCTCGGGCCGCTTCTCGTCCCCCAGCCTGTGGTTGCGCAGGTAGCGTTCGCGGAGCGCGCCGTACAGCTCCTCCCGGCGGTCGTACAGACGCTTCAGCGGCCGGGGTTGCCGTCGATCCAGCGCGTAGGCCGCGAGCATCGGCGCGGCGATGGTGGCGTCGCAGTAGACGGCGACCGTCGTCTCCTCCACGGTCCGGGGGTCCACCTTCCCCCAGGACACCCCCTCGGACGGGGTTGCCCCGGAGAGGCCGCCGGTGTCCGGACGCGCGTCGGTGAGCTGGATGTAGTAGTCGAACCCCCACTCCTCGATGCCGAGGATCTCCTGGATCTGCGGCTCGGTCTGCAGGACGAAGTTCTTCGGGGAGCCTCCTCCCAGCAGCAGGGCCGCCCCCTTGCCACCGGAGGACTTGGCGTGCCAGACCAGTGACGAGGTCTCGTTGACGTCCCGGGAGACGTCGATCCGCGGGCCGG
>JASFRI010000174.1:0-8561 GCA_050115015.1 Acidobacteriota bacterium | reverse complement strand
TAGACCAGCCGTCCGGGACAGTGCTCGGCGCCCCAGCGCTGGAACAGGCCGGACAGCGCGGCGTATCCCTCCGCCGTCATCCGCATGCCCCCCAGCGGATCGTGCTGCCAGGTGTCGAACCCGGCGGAGATCAGGATCAGGTCCGGCTCGTACTGCCGGACCACCGGGTCGACCACCTCCCGGTAGACGTGCAGGAAGTCGGCGTCCCCCATCCCCGCGGGGAGCGGCAGGTTCACCGTGTAGCCCTCTCCCGGGCCGGCGCCGATCTCCGTGTGGGCGCCGGAGCCGGGGTAGAAGGGGAAGCGATGGCTGGAGACGTAGAGCACGTCCCGGCGGCCGTAGAACGTGTGCTGTGTCCCGTTCCCGTGGTGGACGTCCGGATCCACCACCAGGACCCGGCGGCAGCCGAGCTCGGCGACGGCGTGGGCGGCCGCGACCGCCACGTTGTTGAACAGACAGAAGCCCATCGCCGCGGTCGATTCGGCGTGGTGCCCCGGCGGCCGGACCAGGGCGAACGCGCCATCCGCCTGCTTCCCCGCGGTCGCCTCCACCGCGTCCAGCACCGCGCCGGCCCCCTTCAGGGCGGCCTCGTAGGAGGAGGCGCTGGTGGCGGTGTCCGGGTCGAGCTGGACGTGCGCCAGCCCCGCGGTCGCCGCGACCCGGTCAATGTGCTCCGGGCGGTGCACCCGCTCCAGATCCGGTCGATCCGCCGCCCGCGGCGCCACCGTCCGGGTGCCGGGCACCGCCTCCCGGTCCAGGGCCTCGTGCACCGCCCGCAGCCGACCGGGGTTCTCCGGGTGGCCGGGCCCCGGCTCGTGCTCCAGGAAGATCTCGTCCCGCAGGATCAGCGTCTCCATCCCCCCATGATACACGCCCAAACATGACCGATTCTCGGGGACGGAGGCCTCCGTCCCCGAGAATTTGTCATGTTTTTGAACCGATCGGGGGTCTGGGGCGTTCTACATGGGTGGACGGCATCACAGGGAGGATAGCCATGCTCAAAGCTCGTATCTGTATGACCGTGGGGCTGATCGCCCTCCTGCTCTCGATTCCGGCGCTGGCGGCGTCGGACGTCGTGGAGCGCACGTTCCCCTTCCGCGGTGGCCTGGTGGACATCGGCATCGAGCGGGGCTCCGTGGAGGTCCGGACCGGCACGGGCGGCGACGTGCGGGTGCGCATCGAGGCCTCCAGAGGGCGGGTCTCGGACTACCTGGACGTGCGGTTCGAGGAGGGGGACGGCCTCCGGATCGAGGGCGAGGAGGTCCGCGGCGGCTCGGTTCGAGGCTCGATCCACTTCCTCATCGAGGCGCCCGAGGACATCGACCTGCGCATCGCCACCGACGGGGGCCACGTCGAGGTGGACGACGTGACCGGCGAGGTGGAGATCACCACCGGTGGCGGTCATATCGAGTTCGGGGACGTGGGGCGCTCGCTCGTCATCGACACGGGCGGCGGCCACATCCAGGGCGGCAGCGTCGGTGATCGGGCGCGCATCGAGACCGGCGGCGGCCACGTCGAGGTCGAGCAGGTGGGCGGCGACCTGGAGGTCCAGTCCGGCGGGGGCCACATCGAAATCGGCGACGTGGCGGGAGCCCTCGAGGTTCGGACCGGCGGCGGCCATCTGGAGGCCGGGCACGTCATGGGGTCTGCGGCACTGCGCAGCGGCGGCGGCCACGTGGGCATGGCGGGCTGCGACGGCGATGTGAAGGTGAACACCGGTGGCGGCCGGATCGAGCTCGAGGAGATGGCCGGGTTCGTGTTCGCACACACCGGAGGCGGCGACATCGAGGTGCGCCTGGCGGGCGGGAACACCGCCGGCGTGGACCTGAAGAGCGAGCGCGACGGCGACATCACCGTCCACGTCCCGGCCGGCCAGGGCTTCGATCTGGATGCGGTGGCGTCCGGCAGCGTGGAAGCTGACCCCTCGCTGGGGTTCTCGGGGATGCTGTCGGGAAACCGGGTGAACGGTCCCATCGGCGGCGGTGGGCAGGTCCTGAAGCTCCGCGCCGACGACGGGGATATCCGGATCGTCAGCGGACGGTAGAACCGGAACCGGGGGGCGCGATGCCGGTCATCGCGCCCCGTCCTCCGATCCCGTCGGGTCCGGGGCGAGCTCGAAACGCACCCGGACCCAGCCCCGGTACCCGAGGATCTCCACCGGTGTGAGCCCATCGTCGTCCCGGAAGTACACCGAGAACTTGTCGTCGAAGTAGCGCTCACCCTTGAGCTTCACGCCGCGCACCAGGAAGCCCACCACATCCATCTTCTCCCCGGAGATCTTGCGGCGGTCCCGCCCCAGCGGCTCCACGTCCACGGGATAGGTCCGCCCCGCGTTCCAGATCCGCAGGCGGCGCGTGTGCTCCGGCGGATCGATCCGCAGCCGGTGGATCGCCGATGCGAAGTCGATGATGTCCGGCTCGTCCACCGTCTGCTCCCGGTCGACGCTCTTCTCACCGAAGCGGTAGCTGCTCCAGACCTGCGCCGTCGCGCCGGTGCTCCGGTCGATCTCGGCGCCGTAGAGGAAGTACTCGCTCTCCCTGCGAGGCGCCGTCACCAGGAGCTCGACCTCCAGGCGGTCCTCGCCGGCCGGGACGAACGTGAGGACCGCGTCGCCATGGCTGGGGACGAACAGCGAGGCCAGCGCACCGAAAAAGCCCGAGAGCTTCCAGTGCATGGGCAGCGCCTCGCCGCCGCGCTCCAGCGCGGACCGCCGGGCTGCCGGGACCTCCGTCTTCACGGCACGGGACAGCTCCGGTCGCACCTCGCCCGCCAGCCCGGCGCCGGTGAGGGGCGACAGGACGAGGAGGCCGGCCAGGAGGGCGGCTCGTGGCCGCCGGGGGAGAAAGGGGCTCACACGGAGATCATAGTGTCCGGGTGGCCTTCCGTCAGGTGGCCCGGAGCCCGGAGCGCTGCACCCAGAATCCCACGACGATGCCGATCACGGCATATCTGCCATTTCCCCCCAGGTGGCCAGATTCACCGGTTCCGTCGCATCCGGCCGCTGCTGCCTCCACGCTGGCGTCGCTCCGCTCCCCTGCGGCGTGGCGCTGCCCCGAACAGGGGCCAGGCGGATCACGCCTCGTGTCATGCGCCTTGCCGGCGCGGCGCATCGGCGCCCTCGATGCGTACCGTGCTCACACGCACGCGCGGGTTCCTTTCTCCTGACGGAACGGTGAAGCGCCGATCCCCGGCCAGATCCGGGCAACGCCGAACAAGGCCCGGATGGCGATCCATCCCCCCGTCACCCACCAGATCCAGGGAAGTCCCCGATCCCCCGGCAGCAGCAGCGCCAGGGCGCCCGCCCCGGAGGCCAGCAGCATCACGTTCCGCAGGAAGCGATAGTCTCCGGTGCCCCAGTGAATCCCGTCGGTGGCGAAGGACAGGGCGTTCAGGGGCTGCGCGGCGGCGCTGATCCGCCAGGCGGCCGCGAACAGCCCGGCGGCCGCCGGAGGGACCAGCAGCGCCGCCACAGCCCGTTCTGCGGCGAGCATCGCCAGGGACAGGACCAGCCCCGTTCCCGCGCTCCAGGCGCAGGCCACGAAAGCGACCCGCCGCATGACGTCGGTCAGGCCCGCGCCCCGGAAGTAGCCGATCAGGCTCTGGGCGGCGGCGGCGAACGCGTCCAGGACCAGCGCCGTGAACACCCAGACCTGCCGCACCGCCTGATGCGCCGCGCCGGCGTGCGGCCCCATGCGGGTGGCGGCCCGCGTCGTCAGCAGCAGGAACACCGTGAGCAGCCCGGTGCGCAGGAAGAGGTCGCGGCCCACGACGAGCAGCAGCCGCGCGTCGTGCAGGTGCAGCCGGGCCGGGAACCCCATCCGCCGTCCGATGGCTGCCAGCGTCCACAGCCCGCCGATCCACTGGCTGACCGCGGTCGCCCAGGCGGCGCCGGCGATCCCCAGGGCGGGGATGGGGCCCAGACCGAAGATGAGCAGCGCGTCCAGGACGACGTTCAGGGCATTCACCGCCACCGCGATCGCCAGCGGGGTGCGCATGTCCTGGAGGCCCCGGAGGGCTCCGAACCCGGCGGTCATCAGGACCACCGCGGGTCCCCCGAAGAGGCGGATCCGCAGATAGACCGACGCCTGGGTCCGTACGGCCCCCTCGCCCCCCATGGCCCCCGCCATCCGCTCGGCCAGCGGCACCCCGAGGAGGATCAGGAGCACGCCGAAGGCGAAGCCGAGGACCAGGGCCAGGCCGCTGATCTCCCGTGCGCGGTCGAGCTCGCCGGCCCCGTGGGCCCGGGCTACCTCGGTCTGGGCCCCGATCCCCAGGAAGTTGAAGATCCAGAAGACGCTGGACAGCACGATGGTGCCGACACCGAGGGCGGCGAGCTGCGAGGAGCCCAGCCGCGCCACGAATGCGGTGTCGGCCAGCCCCGTGAGCGGCTCCGCGATCAGCGACAGCAGGACGGGAAAGGAGAGGAAGACGAGCGTCCGGTGCGGTGCTCGCAGGAACGCGTGCTCGTCGGGTCGTGTGCTGGAAGGTCTCAAAGTGCCTCGCTTTCCCGGCCGTCGCGGCAGGCAACGGGTGAGCATGCATGCTATGTCCCTGTGGAACGCATGAGCAAGCGGGATCGCTGTGGCGAGATGCGGTCCATCCTTGTCCATCAATTCCCGACATTACAGCTCTGGGATGAAGACCTCTTGCGGGCGGACTCCCGGGTTCCGTGGGGATCCGGGGGGACCCCGTGATGGCACGACGGTTGCGATATCCGAATGGGATCGTGCCATCGCATCGGGCGTGAGTGCACCCCCTCGGCGCTCCCGACGGAAGTCCCGCCGGCGTCCCGTTCCCGCATCCCGTGCGGGGGAGCTTCGGAGGGGCCACAGGAGACGGTCTCATGCCCGTCGTCGTTCCGGAAGGCAACGCACTCGATTCCCGGGCGGAATCACCGCCTGGGCTGAAGGGAGGAACTGATGAGCTGGATGTCCGGGAGGGGAGGGCGCGCTGCGGGTACGACCGCGGTGATCACACTGTCACTGCTGTTCATGGCCCCGGCCTGGGGCTACGAGCAGTACTCGCAGAACGGGGACGCGACGAACTGCCGCGCGTGCCACGGGGATTTCCGGGCCTCCTTCTACACGGAGAAGGGGCTGGACGGAGGCTACTGGTTCGACGGGCTCCACGTCTCGCACCAGAACTTCGTCGAGAGTGAGTGCGACACCTGCCACGGCTCCGGCCCTCGGTTCCCGGTCCTGCTCGACAGCTCCGTCGGCGCCCCCGGGCTCTCTCCGATCGCCTGCACGGGCTGCCACGGCCGCGACGCCGACAGCACCCTCCCCGGCTCGCCGACGGTGACCCTCGGGGCCGGAGCCGGCCTCCGGCAGCATCACTGGAACGCCGATGACGACCACCCGACGATGAACCTCAAGGTGTGCGCCGACTGTCATGCCGATGCGGATCCGGCCGCCTTCACGCCTGCGGGGGAGGCGTCGCTGCCGACCTACTACGCCGAGGCCGGTGCGGCGTATCCCAACCTCCCCGTCGATCCCTGCGACGGAGCCTCCCCCCTGGAGGATCAATACGGGGATACGGTGACCGGCGGCGCGGATGGGCGGGGTACGGACAATGACGGCGATCGACTCTACGAGCTCGCCGACCCGGACTGCACCGCCAGCCCCGTCGCGCCCGGGGAGGCGGCCGGCCTCGCCATCGCGCCGCTCCAGGTCACCGCGTACGACGGTGTGACGGGGACGATGGACATCTCCTATGGAGTCCCCTGCTCGGCCACGGACCATTCCCTGGCCTGGGGCAACCTGAGCTTCCAAAGCGCGCCGACGTACGACTACGTGGGGGAGCTCTGCAGCATCGGGGCCACGGGGACGCTCGCCGGATGGTCCTATCCTGCGCAGTCGTTCTTCTTCCTGGTGGTGGCCAACGATGCGGCGACCGTCGAGGGCTCGTACGGACTCTCCAGCTCCGGGGTGGAGAGGGCGGTGAACGCCGCGTGCGGGCTTGCGCAGGACCTCGCGAACCGCTGCGATTGACGGAGGTCGATGGGTTGCTGGACGGGAGGGCGCCGCGGACCGGCGTCCTCTCGGCCTGCAGACGCTGTAATCCGGGGGACAGGGGACCTCACGGTGCGGCCCGGATCGCCATCCCCCGGGTGGTCCCGACCCGACGCGATCCTCGCGCGCCGGTCTGTCAGGGGCAGTCGTTCCCGGAGGCCGCGATCCCCCCGTCCCTGGACGCGGCCTGGCCGGGGGCTCCCGTGTCATACGAGCCCGTCGCGCTGCAGAACCCCGGCCGCACCAGGAACCAGGCGTCTTCGAAGGACGGCGTCGCCCGGGCTCCGAGGCCGGCCACCCCGGCGGCGTCGCAGCCGTGGGTGGCCACGGCGAAGTCCCCGCCCGCGGTCCGCAGGACGTCCAGGCCCCCGTGGACCACGTCGTAGTAGGCCGCCCCGGCCACCGCCTGCCAGTCCAGGAAGAAATCCAGGTCCACCCGCCGGACGGTCAGAAGAGGGGAGCCCACCGGGGGGGGCGGTGCCGCCGACGCGCAGTCTCCGTCCGCGCAATCCAGGACGCCGTCGCAGTCGTTGTCGATCCCGTCGCCGCAGGAGTTCTCCGTCGACGTCATCGGTCCGCAGTCGAGCTCGCACAGGCAAGGGGTCTCGCCGACGGTACAGGCGCCGTCGCCGCAGCAGGGCGGATCGTACGGGGCGATGCACACGAAGCCGTTCTCGTTGCAGCGCGGGTCCATGCAGCTCACGGGGTTCGTACCGCCCAGCTCCCCGCAGCAGAAGGGGCCGTTTCCGTCGGATCGGCCGGCGCAGTCCTCGGGGCAGACGATGCAGTTCTCCCCGATCCGCGTCTCGCACACGCCGTTACCGCAACCCTGGCTGCCGCCGAAGCAGTCGGATGGGCACGTACCGCAGGTCTCGCCGGCCTCGCAGGTCCCGTCGAAATCACAGGCGCAGTCCGGCTCGCCGAAGCAATCCGGATCGAAGCAGTCAGCGACCCCGTCGCAGTCGTTATCCACGCCGTCGTCGCAGACCTCCACCATCGCCTCGCACTCGTCGGGGATACCGTTGCCGTTGCAGTCCAGGCTGGTGCCGTCGGAGATGTCGAGGGAGTCGTGCTGTCCCGAGTCGTTGCAGTCGCCCACTCGGAGGAACCAGACGTCCTGCTCGCCGTTGAAGGTCGCGCTGTAGGCGAGCGCGCCTCCCTGCAGGTCGGAGACCATGTGGTAGTAGTCCCCGATCTTGTTCTGGTTCGGGTATCCCACCGTGGAGTCGAAGGGAGGGGAGACGGGGATCCCGGAGGACCAGGTGTTCCCGCCGTCGCGGGACCAGGCGTAGTAGAGCTCGGAGATCGTCCCGGAAGGATCGCTCCGCGTGTCGTTCCAGACGACGTCGATCCGGCCGTCGGGGGCCACGGACATCGTGCCGAACCACTGCCAGGCGCCGCTGTCCGCGGGATCGTCGTTGACGCGGACCGGCGAGCTCCAGGTGAAGCCGCCGTCCTCGCTCCGGATGAAGTGGACGTCCATGAGGTCGGTGCTCGGAGGGTCCACCGAGGCGAGCACGTAGGCGTTCCCCCGGGTCGCCGCGGACGATCGATCCACGGCGACCCAGACCTGGCCCAGCAGGCCGCCGGGGTTCGGAGTGCCCCCGGCCTGGGTGGTCCCGCCCAGGTCGATCCCGCTGCCGTACTCGAAGACCATCTGCTGTCCGGGATTATCGGCGCTGGACGAGCGCTGCACGATGTGCTGGGGGGACTGGAACGTGTTCAGATTGGCCCCGACGACGTAGACCTCCCCGGCCGGGCCGACGTCGACGGTGCCCCACTTGGACTTGAGCGGCATCGCGTACGCACCCTGGAACGTGAAGCCCCCGTCCACGGAACGGCCGTAGTCGGTGCCCGCGGCGCAGCAGGTGAACTGGGAGTTCCAGATCGGGTAGATATGGCCGTCGCCGATTCCTCCCGTCGTGTCCACCGCGAACCATTGCTTGTCCCCACCCAGGCCCGCGTACGGACCGGACCAGCTCAGCCCCCCGTCGGTGGAACGGAACATCTCCGCGGACGTGGCCGAGCTGAGACTGTAGTAGAGGAAGGTGCCGTCCCCGTCCGCCGCGAGCACCGGGTCGCTGCGGAACTGTCCCGGCTGCAGCACCCCCGGGAAGGTCCACGTCGCGCCGCCGTCGTGGCTGTAGGCCCAGCCGGCCTGCCGGAAGTTCGAGGCCACCGTGTCGAACTGGCGCCAGCCGATCACGAGGTTGCCGGGGTCCGTGGGGTCCATGGCGATGGACGGCTCGTTGGCGGCGTCCCCGAGGATGTTGTTCCCCAGAGCGTCGACGTTCACCTGCACGCTGACGTGGTTTCCGCGGACCACCACGGCCGATTCGCTCGGGGCAGCGCCCTCCAGCGGGACGTAGGGATCGTCGGGCCGCTCCGGGGGGACCTCTTCCGCGGTGAAGGCCGGGGGCGCGAGAAGCCCGCAGACGGCAAGGAAGATGCGCAGATACGCCGGGGCGCGGCGCTGTGACATGTGGACCTCCTCCGATGGTCGGCCCGCCCGTCCCCCGAAGGCGGACCCATACCGGGATCAACCCCGGG
>JASFRI010000173.1:0-8571 GCA_050115015.1 Acidobacteriota bacterium | reverse complement strand
GACGTCCACCGGACCATCCCCCTCCGGCGCCACCATCGGCGGCGAGAAGCGGTACTCGCGGACGCCCTGCGGCGTGATGAGGCGCGCCGCGAAGGGGCCCACACCGCTGGAGCCGCCGGCCGGTGCCTCGTCGATGTCGGGGGGTGCCGTGGCGGCGTCGATGCGGTAGGCGGGGAACAACTCGCCGGCGAACTGCGGCACGGCGCTGTTGATGCCGTTGGTGGCGTCCACGAACCCCGTCAGGTTGAACACCTGGGTGAACGCGGCCGTCCCCTCGAGCGGCACCGGCGGAACGGCGGCCATGTCCCGCAGCAACCAGTTGTAGTTCAGGTCGTCGATCCAGCGGTCATAGCTGAAGACCGCGGCGCCGGTGGCTCCCATGAGGTTCAGGGAGTTGACATCCCGGGTTCCCGGGAACGCGGGGCTGGCGCCGGAGGGGTAGATGTTCCCCACCACATCGAATCCGATCGCCTCGTAGGGAGCGGGGATCCCGGGGAAGTGCTTGTACTCGTCCCGGCATCCGAGGTCGGCCAGGTACTCCCAGATGCCGCCGGTCGTGCAGTTGCGACGGCTCAGGCGGTAGGTATGACCGATCTCGTGCGCCGTGGTCTGCGAGAAGCCGGCCTCCGAGATCACGACCCAGGGGATGAACTCCCCCATGGAGATGCCGATGTTGCCGGGACCGAAGTGGTCGCTGTTGGCGGCGTTGTCGGCGAACCATCCGGGCCGCGGGACCAGCACCAGGCGATCGATCCCCGCCATCATCGCCGGCACGGAGGCCCGCGCCATCGTCAGGATCGGCTCCACCACGGGCGCGCCCGGGCCCGGGGTGGCCCAGTCAAACGGCGCCAGGAAGCTGTTCCGCTGCGAGATGGGGGAGGTCGCCTCCCGGAACTCCTCCCCGGAGGCGAAGGTGTCGATCAGGTCCCCGGCGCTCGCGAAGGACGGCGTGCTGCCCCAGTCCCAGCTCATGTAGACGGTGGTCGGGTTGTCGATGAACACCATGCGCTTGCAGTGGTCCAGGACCTGGTTGTTGTCGCCGTAGCAGTTGATCAGCGCCGGCGGAGGGGAGATCGGCCCCTCCATGCCGAAGTCCGCCTCCACGTCCCAGCAGAGGGAATCACCGTTCGGCGTCCCCAGCGGCACGAAGGGGCCGACGGTCCCGTTCCCGTCGAAGAAGAACACGCTGGTCCCCTCCGGGGGTACGGTCACCGTCCGGGTCTCCTCGGTCATGTTCCCGAGACCGTCTCGCATCCGGGCGACGACCGTGCCGTCCCGCGGCACCGAGTAGGAGCTGGTGAAGTCCACCCGCAGCACCGTCGGCTTGCCCGCCACGACGTAGTCGGGGTCGTAGGTCACCTGGACCGGCGCAGCCTTGCGGATGGCGACGTCGTCGGGGCTGAACGGCCGGTCGTCGGCGGTGCCGATGTCGAAGGTCACCTCGGCGCGATCGTTGTCGCCGAAGCCGGCAACCAGGCTTTGTTCCGGACCGCCGCTGACGGAGCCGGTCCAGGTGAACGTGCAGGTGTCGAACACCAGGTCGAGCTTCGTGAGACCGCCGACGGGGTTGATGTCACACTGGTCCGGAATGTTGTCGGAGAAGTCGTCGACCTGGTCGTGGTCCAGGATCTCGATGTGCACCGGCTGGAAGCGGACGTCCCGGGGCACCGTCTCCACGAACAGCCAGTCGGGCTCGATGTAGTCCTTGCCGGGGATCCACGGGGTCTCCTGGAGCGGCATGCCGGCGATGCCGACCGCGGCGTAGAACTCCGCCTGGTTGTTGAAGAAGAGGTTGACGTCGATGCTGGAATCGATGGCCCGGACCCGCCGGACCGTCACCTCGATGTCACCGGTCGACTGGGCCAAAGCGCCGGCGGGCCCCCACAGCAGAAGCACCAGCATCCAGAGTCCGGATCGCTTCATCTCTCACCTCCCGGCCGGGTCCTCTCCGGCGTTCGTTGTCGGTCTTGACGAGCCGCGGGGCGCCAGGTGTCGGGCGCGCAGCCGTGGTTATCCGGGTTGGACGCTGGGGGCCGGGGTTCGTTACATCACGGCCGGTTGACGCGGTCGGATCGAGCCGGGAGAATCGGGGCCGTGAACGGCAAGACGGCGGACGACCATGCGGTGGTGCGCGGCTTCCTGGCGGGCTCCGAGGACGCCCTGGCCGCCGTCCGGGGCTGGGTGCGGGCCTCCGCCAGCCCGTTCCGGCGGCGTCTGGGGGAGGAGTGGGAGGATTGCGTCCAGGACTGCCTGCTCCGGGTCACCCGGTCGCTGCGGGAGGGCCGGTTCCGCGGGGAGTCCGGCCTCGCCACCTACGTCTGGCGGGTGGCCGGAAACACCTGCATCTCCCGGCTGCGTCGCGCGCGGCCACCGGCCCGGGAGATCCTCGAGGACCTGGACCTGCCCTCGCCGGGCCGGTCGCCGCTGGAGGAGACCCTGAGCAGGGAGTTCCGGGACGTCGCCCTGGAGGTGTGGCGCCGGTCCTCGGAGGACTGCCGCGGCCTGTGGGAGATGATCCTCGAAGGCGCGAGCTACCGGGAGATGAGCGAGCGCACCGGCGTGAGCGAGGGCACGCTGCGGGTACGGGTTCTGCGCTGCCGTCGGGCGGCGTGGGCACTGCGGTCGGAGCTGCTGGGCGGGAAAGGTAACGATTGAGCCGTCCGCGCGTCAGATCCTCTTCGAGGGGCGACCCGCGATCCGCGGGCGCGGAGGGGACGGGAAAGGACGTGTCGTGGTGAACTGTGAGGCGGTCGTCGAGCGCCTGCCCTGGCTGCTGAACCGAAGCCTGTCCGGGGCCGAGCGGGACGAGGTTCTCGCACACCTCGCGACCTGCGGTGATTGCCAGGAGGAGCTGGAGCGGACCGGCTGGGTCTGGGAGGCCAACCGGCTCCACCTGGCCCCGGAGACCCTCGTCGCCCTGGCTGCCGGGGAGGCCCCGGGAGAGGGCGCGCCGGAGGCGATCGCCGGCCACCTGGCCGCGTGCGCGCGCTGCTCCGAGGAGCGTGACCTGGCGCTGGCGGGCCGTTCCGCGGTGGTGGATCCGCGGCCGCCGCGCGCGGAGCGCGGCACGGGGGGCGGCTGGCGCGTCCTTGCCATCGCGGCGTCGCTGTTCGGGCTGGCCATCCTGGCCAGCTACGTGCAGCAGCGGGGGACCATCGAGGAGCTGCGCGAGACGCGCGGCGTGGAGCCGGAGAGCCCCCGGCTCAATGTGCCGATCGTGGAGCTTTCGCCCGCCGAGGCCCTGCGCGGCGGATCGGAGCCGACCGAGCTGCGGTTGCCGGCAGGCGCGGGATCCGTCATGCTGATCCTGCTCCCCGGCGCGGTTCCGGAGGGCGTCCCCCTGACCGTCACCCTGCGTGATGCCGCGGGCGAGGCGGTCTGGAGCGGCGCCGGACTGGAGCGCAGCCCCCTGGGCGACTTCACCGTCGAGCTGCCCGCGGCCATCCTCGAACCGGGACCGATGCGGCTCGAGATCGCGGCTGCCGGCCAGGAGGCGCCGTCCGCCTACTACGACGTGACGGTCCGCTAGGTCGGTGCCCTCGCCGCGGGGCGGGTTGGCGGTGACCCCGCACGCAGGGGGAAACCGGGAGTCGACCCGGCTCCCGGCGCATCGCGGCCAGCCGGCGGCCGGCCGGTCTGGTGCCCGTGCGCCGGGGGAGGCATCCGGGCCAACGTGACGAGATCGTAGGGAGGGCGTGTGAGGCGAGCGTTCACGGTAGCGGCCGTCCTGTGCCTTCTCCCCCTGGCGGCGACGGCTGCGGGGCGCACCGGGATCATCGTCGAGTCGGTCGACGAGCCGTCGGCCACCGCACGGGCCGGCATCCTGCCCGGTGATCGGCTCGTGTCCTGGGAGAGGCCTGCCGCCCCCCCGGGCAGCCCCGAGCTCGCGGACGGCGCGTTCCGCACCCCCTTCGACCTCGACGAGGTCGTCCTGGAGCAGGCTCCCCGCGGCCCGGTCCGGATCGAACTGGTCCGGGATGGCGAGACCCTGCACGTCGAGGTCCCCGTGGGGGAGTGGCGGCTCGCGGTGCGGCCTGTCCTGGAGGAGCCACTGCTGTCCGCCTACCTCAAGGCGGTCGAGGCCCTCGACTCCGAGGACCCCTCGGCCGGGCTGGATGCCCTGCGCGTCCTCGCGGAGGACCAATCCGAGGCCGGCAACGCGGAGCTCGCGGCCTGGCTGCACGCCCGCCGGGCCCAGTACCACAAGAGGAGCTACGCTGGAGAGGCCTGCGTTCCCGCCGCGGAGGCGGCCCGGGAGGCCGCTGCGACCATCACGGATCCCGTGACCCGGTACCACCTCCGGGATCTCCTGATCACCTGCCTCGACTACGCGAACCGCCTCGACGAGACGAGGGAGATGCTGCTCGCCGCCCAGCGGGAGCACGGCGATCAGGCGGACAACTCCCTCGCCGCGGCCCGTGAGCTCGAGCTGCTCAGCACGATGGAGTGGCTGGCGGAGAACCTCGCCGAGGCCCAGCGGATCGACGAACAGGTGCTGGCGATCCAGGAGCGGCTGGCCCCCCGGGGCGTGCAGACCGCGGTGGTCCTGCGCAACCTCGGCTACCTCCACGCCATGGTAGGGCGCGTCGCCATCTCGGAGCCGTACTTCCAGCGCTCCTACGACATCATCGCCGAGGTCGCGCCGGAGAGCCAGCAAATGATGGCCACCATCGCAGCGCTGTCGTACCTGGCCGCGAAGCGGGGCAACCCGGAGCAGCAGATCGAGTACCTGCAGCGCGCCCAGGCCTTCTGCGAGCGGAGCGGTTGCGATCCCGAGGACGTGGCCATCAACTACAGCCACCTCTCCTCCGCCCACGAGAAGCTGGGGGATCTGAAGGAGGCGGAGCGCCTTGAGCTCCTCGCGCTGGAGATCCGTCAGGTGGAGGAGCCCGACTCCCAGGCGGTGGCCACGAGCCTGGGCGCTCTGGGCAACATCCGTTTCCGGATGGGCAAGCTGGAAGGGGCCCGGGAGATGATGGAGCAGGCCCTCGCCATGCAATCCCGGGCCACCGGCGAGCGTTCCCTGAGCGTGACCGCCATCCACCGGGATCTTGGGGATCTGTCGCGGGACCAGGGGGATCCGGCGGCGGCGCGCCGGCACTACGAGATCGCGCTGTCCATCCTGCAGGAGTTCGCGCCGGGCACCATCGCTGAGGCGGCGGCGCAGTACCGCCTCGGGCTGCTGGCGCGGGAGGAGGAACGACTCGAGGATGCGCTGCGCTTCTTCCTCGGGGCGGTGGAATCCCTGGAGTCGCAGACCCGGAACCTCGGCGGCAGCCAGGAGGAGGTCTCCGGGTACCGGGCCCGCTATGCGCACTACTACCGCGACCTGATCGAGGTGCTGCTGGAGCTGGGGCGGCCCGGCGAGGCGTTCGACGCCCTGGAGCGGTCCCGCTCCCGGGTGCTGCTGGCGATGCTGGCCGACCGGGAGCTGTTCTTCCGCGATCCACCGACGCAGGCCCTCGCCGAGGAGAAGGCGGACGCCGACGCCGCCTACGACGATGCGCTGCGAGATCTGGCCCGGGCCTCCTCGAACCCGGAGGTCGACGAGGCGGGACGGCAGGAGATCCGCGCCCGGCTCGCCGAGAGAAGGCGCGAGCAGCAGGAGGTGCAGGCCCGCATCCGCGCGGAGGCGCCGCGCCTCGCCGCGATCCAGGACCCGCAGCCCCTGCGGCTGGCGGCGGTCCGGGAGGTGCTCCCGGACGACACCCTGCTTCTCAGCTATCTCCTGGGGCCGGAGGACGGCTACCTCTTTGCACTCGGCCCCGGGACGCATGGCCTGGCCGTCCATCCGATCCCCCTGGGCGAGGCCGAGATCGGCGAGCGCGTGGAGCGTCTCCGCCGGATGGTGCAGGGGCAGCGGGGCCGCCGTGGCCGGTCCGCGCTGCAGCGCGAGGCGGCGGATCTCGGGCGGCTGCTGCTCGGGCCCGTTTCGGATCGCCTGGGCGAGGCGGAGCGGCTGCTCGTCCTGCCGGACGGTCCCCTGTATCTCCTGCCGTTCGCGGTACTCGGAGACCCCGGCTCTGCCGATGACTTCCGCTTCCTGGTCGAAGCGATCCCACTTCATGTCTCCTCCTCGGCGACGGTGCTCGCGCGCACCCGTCCGGCGGCGCCGGGTGGAGCCGTCATCGCCTTCGGCAACCCGGACTATCCCGCCGCCGGGTCGGGTGGGGCCGCGGCGGAGGTGGTCACCCGGGCGGGGATCGATCTCGTCCCGCTGCCGGCCACGGAGGCGGAGGCCCGGACGCTGGAGCGGGTGTTTCCCGGCGCACGTGTCTACCTCGGCGGCGACGCGACCGAGGGCCGGGCGAAGTCCCTGCCGGAGCACGTGTCCGTGCTGCACCTGGCGGCCCACGGCTGGGTGGACGAGCGCTCGCCGCTGGAATCCGCCATCGCGCTGACGCTGCCCGAGGCCCCGGCCCCGGGTGAGGACAACGGACTGCTGCAGGCATGGGAGGTCTTCGAGAGCGTCCACGTGGACGCGGATCTGGTGACGCTGTCGGCCTGCAACACCGCTCTCGGCAAGAACCTCGCGGGCGAGGGGATCATCGGGCTGAGCCGGGCCTTCCAGTTCGCTGGAGCCCGGTCCGTGCTGGCCTCCCTGTGGCCGGTGAGCGATGCCTCCACCGCGCTCCTGATGGAGCACTTCTACCGCGCCATGGCTGCCGGCTCGCCGCGCGACGAGGCACTCCGCCGGGCCCAGCTCTTCCTCCTCCACCCATCCGCCGACCGCCCCGACGCTCCCCCCGTCGACACCACCGCCCCCTTCTACTGGGCCGGCTTCCAGCTCCTCGGCCCTTCCCGCTGATCCGGGCGCTGATCCGGGTCGGACCGCAGCAACTGCAACAAAAAATGGGAGATCTGCACGAAACAGGGCCCTCCTGGAGGCTTAGAAGCCCCATTTCGACCCCGAAATGGGGCTTCTAAGCGATCCCTGGCCGCGGGGAGGCCCGCTTAGAGGGGCCATTTGGGCCTCGAAATGGGGGTTCTAAGCCCCCGTGGACCCCCGTTTTCTTCCCAAGTCTTTGCCGGTCAGTTGGATCGTACGGTCCGACCCGGAAGTCGTCGTTGCCGGTCAGGCAGATGGTACGGTCCGACCCGGAGCTCCCCCGGAGCTCCCCGGAGTTGGGGGGGTCGGGTAGGATGGGCGGCCGGGGGAGAGAGCTTCGCATGGTCGACGGGATGAGGGACACCGGAGGGGGAACGCGTCGCGCGGAGCGCTGGGCGCGAGTGACGCTGCTGGTGGTCACGCTGGGGATCGCCGCCGGGATCTCGGAGGTTGTCCTCCGGTATCGCTTCACCCTGGAGGAGATCACCGCCGGCAACCCTTACAGCCCGGAGCTCAACCAGGTCTTCTACGAGCAGAAGTTCCTGGCGCTCTACCGCGACCGTGAGCTGGACACCTCCTCCTACGACCCGCAACTGGGCTGGGACTACGACATCCAGAACGGCAGGATCCGGCCACCCCTCACGCCGCAAAGGGGACGGAGGGAGGAGGGTCCGAGGATTCTCGTCGTCGGCGATTCCTTCGCATACGGCAACGAGGTCGGGGACGAGGAGAACTTCACGTTCCTCCTCAACGGCCTGATCGAGAACGCGGAGGCGTTCACCATGGGGGTCGGCGGCTACGGGGTCGATCAGGCGGCGATGAAGTTCCTCCGGTACGGCGTGGCTTACGAGCCCGACGTCGTGATCTTCGCCGTGCATCCGCCGGACGTGGAGCGCGCGAGCCTGTCCTTCTTCAGCTTCGCCAAGCCGTTCTATGTGCTGGAGGACGGCGAGCTGCGAATCCGCAACGTGCCCGTCCCGGCCCCCGAACAGGAGCTGGAGCGCATCCGATCAAGGTCGCCCTGGACGAGCCGGCTGGAATACTCCATCCGGAGCCGGTGGGACGGCCTGCCGCGGATCGATCGGCGGATCCGCGATGCCTTCTTCGAGAAGATGGACGCGCTGATCTACCGGATCTTCCTGGAAACCCGCGATACGGTGCGGAGCCATGGTGGGGAGATGATCATCCTGGAGATCCCCAGCGCGGAGGTGTTCGTGCAGGGGGGGAGCGCGACGGACTACCATCGACATCTGGCCGGGATCTACGAGCGGCTGGGAGTCGCCGTGGTGGATCTGCTGGGAGAATGGGGTGCCACGGACCCGCCGGCGGTGGCCCGGGATCTCTACATCAACCGTCCCGATGGAACCTACGGCCATCTGACCCCCGAGGGGAACCGCCGCGTCGCGGTCCTGCTGGCCGACCGCCTGTGCGGCAGCGCACCTGGCGGCGGCCTGCTCCCCGGCGCCGCCTGCGCCCGCCGCGAGGACGACACCGACACCCGGTAGCCCGCCACGGTGCCGGTCCGGCGAGCGCCTCCAGCGAACCCGGGCACCCTGGTGCGGCACCCGTTGCTTCAACGCCGACGGCCGGGCGTCTGCCGCGGCAACGGACGGTCCATCGGGTTCCGCGGCGTCTGGTTCCGGCTGCCGGGTGGTGTCGAGGTCCGGCTTGTTGTACCTTTCCGGTGGGTCGGTGGAGCCATGCAGCCATGGACGCCGAGATTCAGCGGCAGCGACGGGAGT
>JASFRI010000172.1:0-8827 GCA_050115015.1 Acidobacteriota bacterium | reverse complement strand
GTTCTGCGTCGTGGTCTTGCCGGGGTCGAGGTTGATGGGGCTGACCTCGACCTTGGCGTAGCCCGGAAGCTCCGCGACGACGATGTACTCGTCCCCCGGGGGGAGCGGCGCGATCCGGTAGCGGCCGTCGGCGTCGGTGACCGTCCCGGTGGCGCTGATGGCGACGGTCGGCGAGGAGATGCTGACGGTGACTCCCGGCATCGGATTGCCGTTCTTGTCCACGACCTGCCCGATGAGGGTGGCCTGCGTGCTGCTCTGTGGAAAGGCGAGCGGCGCGACGACGAGCCCTGTTGCCAGGCAGAGGAGGATCCGCGACCACCGTCCGCTCATGTCCATGAACTCGTTCTCCGGCCGGCGCCCCGAGGAGGCGTCGGCTCAACCTGCCGGTGTGGCGGCGCGAGCGGTTTGGGTGGTGCCGATCGCTCCCGTCCCCACAGGATACGCAAGTGTCCGGGTGGTTTCATCCGGGAAGACGGCGGACGTCCGCCGCGCCTGGCTGCAGGGCTTGGCTCCAGCGCGTCGCGCCGGGGTCTGTTGGACCCTGAAGATCATCAAACGAATGGCCTTACGGAACCCGGGGGCCGGGCAGCCGTACCCGGAGCGGGACCCGACAAGGCCGCCTGTCGTCCGGGACGCCGGACGACGCTCCGGGGCCTGCGGGGAGCCGGTTCCACTCCCTCAGGCAGCCCGTTCTTCTCCGAGAGCTCTCCTCATCCTCGGCCAGGCGCTATCGTCGGACCCGCTTCGTCCGTCGTCGTCCTCCTTGAGGACCGCGGTTGTGGGTGATACGGTAGGAGAATACGCCCAGGGGGACCGATGCATCTCAGACGCCGACGTTATCGGACTATCTTTCTTCTCGTCATGCTCGCGCTCCTTCCGGCGCGCCAGGCACGCTCGGTGACGTTGGCTGTCGCCCTCGAGGCGCTGGAGAGCACCGACTACGGAGAGCGCTTCGAGGCGGCCATGGCGCTCGTGGACAGGACCGCGGACGGCCTCGATGACAGCCTCCGGGAGATGCTCGAGGGCAAGGCGGCCGCCCGCTCGTCAGGGGTCCGGAGCGCCATCGAATACGTCCTCTGGAAGCGATCCGGCGCACCGATGCCTCCCGGGAAGGCGACATCCAAGCCACAGATCAACTTCCTGGTCATCTCCCTGGACACCCTGCGACCGGATCATCTCGGTTGCTACGGCTACGACCGGGACACCTCGCCGTTCATCGACGAATTCGCGAGCAAGGGGACGGTCTTCGATCAGGCGTTCACGACGGCGCCCTGGACGCTGCCGGCCCACATGTCGATGTTCACGTCCCTGTACCCCTCCTTTCACAAGCTCGACAGGGGAAACTTCGTGGGAAGCGCCCACGTGGATGAATCGGAGGCGCTCCTTGCCGAGGAGCTGGCGGCGGCCGGGTATCGGACGGCGGGCTTCGTTTCCCACCCCTACCTCGCGGGGGAGTGGGGTTATGCGCGCGGCTTCGATCTCTATCACGACGCAACCATGCTCGCGGTCCACCAGACGAGGCGGACGCTGCAGTGGATGGAGTGGCACAGGTTCCATCGCAACCGGGGAACGGCGCCCGCGAAGTTCTTCCTTTTCCTCCACTACCTGGATGCCCACGAGCCGTACGGGGCGCCGTCGCCCCATGGGGAGATGTTCGTCCGGGATTACAAGGGGGCGCTGCAGCCCCAGGATTACATGGTGACGCTGTTCTCGGACAAGGAGTTCGAGAACGAAGAGGACTTCCGGTACGTCATCGGACTGTACGACGGTGAGGTGCATTTCCTGGACGCCAACCTGGGGAAGATCTTCCGTGGCCTGGAGACCTTCGGCTTCGACGGGGACACCATGGTGGTCGTCACGTCGGATCATGGAGAGGAGTTCAAGGACCACGGGACGATGGGTCACTGGCACAGCCTCTACGACTCCGAGCTGCGCGTGCCTCTCATCGTGCGGTATCCGCCGGGCGGCGCCGGCGGACGTCGCGTGGACTATCCGGTGAACCTGCTCGACCTGTTCCCCACGATTCTGGAGCTTGCCGGAAGGAAACCCGTCCCGGAGAGGCTCCAGGGGGTCAGCCTGGTGCCGTTCCTGGTCGCCCAGGGGGGTGGCACGCTCCCCGGCACGCGGGATCTGTTCGCCGAGTTCGGGCCGGGGGACGTGGAATGGGAGCAGGACTACTTCCAGCGGGCGATCCGGTCCGGGCGCTACAAGCTGATCGTCACCTGGCACCAGGATGGGCGTGTCCAGCGGGAGCTCTACGACCTGGTCGCGGATCCGGGGGAGCAGGAGAACGTGATCGACACCGCTCCTCCGGATCGGGTGCATGAACTCCAGCAACGGCTGGACCGGTTCTTGAAATCGGGAAACGAGTACCATCCGGAGTTCCGGGAGAAGAACAGCCTCGACCTGCAAGAGCAGATCCGGAAGCACATCGAGTCTCTCGGATACGTACCGGGCTGATCGACGCCACCCATTGCCCGGAGGGTCACGACCCCCCCGGCACCCCCATGAGCGTCCAGACCGAAACCGGCGATCCGGTATAAGCTCTCCCCGGAGATCGTCGCCGGTCCGGATTGGATCTCGTCGTCCTGGGGCGGCCGGCCGCCCGACGGGGCGGGCGGCGCAAGTCCCTCGATCTGGATCTCATCTCCCCAGGAGAGCTGTGTACAGCTTCACGTTCTCGGTCCCGGTTCCGGGACTTCTGGCCGACGACGACCGCGTGGACTTCGAGTCGCTCTACGATCCGGAGAGACTCACCCGTATCGAGTCGGAGGAGGACCTCCGCGGGGTGCTGGAGCAGTTGCCGTGCTGCCCGACGAACCGCGCCGGTGACCGGAAAGGGGACCCCCTCAACCTGATCCTGATCGCGGACCCCCAAAACACCTTCCCCGCCATGACCCGTCGCGGCCGGCATCGCCCCGAGCAGACCCACCGCGGGGCTACTGACGCCCTTCGAGCGCTGGATCGGAACTGCGCTGGTCACCGGGATGCTCGTGGCGATGCTGGCGGTGGCGCTGGCGGCACCCTGGCTCCACCGGAAGGGCCGGGTGCGCATGGCCGTGATGGTGGGCGTGCTGGCCGACTGGCTGTTCTACCTGTCCCTGATCGTCGGCACCGCGGTGCTCCGGCAGGAGAGCCTCTGGGAGGTGGGGCTGTTCGCGACCACCCTCGTCACCCTCCTCGTCCTCTACCTGCCGCCGGTCCGGAATCTGTGCCGGGAGCCGCCCGGGTCCGTGGCCGCGGTCCGGGGGGGCTGAACCCGGCGCCGGACGTTCCGGTTCCCGCGTTCGACACCCGGGAGCGGAATGGCTAGAATCCCGGCATGCGAGCCATCACCGTCGTCCTCGTCCTGTCGCTGGCCTGCGCCGCCTGTGGGTCCGCTTCCGCCCCACCTCCCCTCTACGACCGCGAGATGGTCGACCTGACCTGGACGCTGGACGAGACCACCATCGCCTGGCCGACCTCTCCGGGATTCCGCCTGGAGACCCAGTTCGACGGGATCACGGACGGAGGCTTCTACTACCTCTCCCACGTGTTCCACGGGCCCGAGCACGGAGGCACGCACATCGACGCTCCCGTCCACTTCTTCCAGGGCGGGGACACCACCGACCGCATCCCGCTCACCCGGCTGATCGGTCCGGGCGTTGTGGTCGACGTCCGGCAGGCCTGCGCCGCGGATCGGGACCATCTGATCGGACAGGACGACCTCGAGGGGTGGGAGGCGTCCCACGGCCGGCTGCCGGAGGGCGCGATCGTACTGCTGCACACCGGCTTCGGCGCGTTCTGGCCGGACCGGGAACGCTACCTGGGCACGGCGGAGCTCGGCCCGGAGGCGGTGCCGAAGCTTCACTTTCCGGGTCTCGACCCCGGAGCGGTGGACTGGCTCGTGAACGGCCGGAAGATCCGCGCCATCGGCCTCGACACCGCCAGCATCGACCGCGGCCAGTCGACGGAGTTCGGATCCCACGTGGCGCTGTTCCGCCGGGGGGTGCCGGCGTTCGAGAACGTTGCCCACCTGGACGAGCTGCCGGCCCTGGGCTTCACGGTGATCGCGCTTCCGGCGCGGATCGGCGGTGGAAGCGGGGGACCTCTGCGGATCGTCGCGGTGCTGGATTCCTGAGAAGGCGCCGGACTACTCGTCCAGCGCGGCGCGGAGCCAGGCGTAGCGCGGGTCGGTGAGCTGCCGCAGGTCGTTGCGGATCAGGTTCAGCCCCACCACGCAGAAGTCGTAGGCATCCGCCAGCGCGGCGAACAGCGGCGCCTCGTCCTCGAAGGGAGCGGAGCGGAACTCGGAGACGATCCGGTAGGAGCGCTTTCCCTCCGAGGACCAGTCGACGTACACGCCGGGGAGCCGGGTCGTGGCATGGCGGGCCACCCACTCCGGGAACATCCCCAAAAAGAAGAGCGTGAAGTCCCCGATGTGCCGGCGGACGTCCCTCATCGACTGTCCCCGGGGTATCGCCGCCGCCCGGTCCGCCGCCTCCAGCATCTCCCCCACGTCCTCCAGCGGGCGCCCCGCAAGATCGCGCACCCTGCGGATCTCGTCGACATGGGCAAAGCGGATCATCATGTCGCAGACGTAGTCCGCCACCTCCGGTCGCCGGATGCCGACGACGCCGAGGAGGTTCTTGCGACCGATGTCGCGGAAGAGGGTGAAGAGGGGATGGTCCGATGGCAGGGTCGTGGTCAAGGCTCACCTCCGTCCCGAGGGCAACGCGCCCCAGCCTGAAGATAGTGTCCGGATCCGCGACAGGCAACCCCGTGGGCGATCGACCCGCGGACGGAAATGGCCTACCATGTCCGCTCCCGAGCGGGGTTCCGGTGCTGCCGGACCCGACGACGGGGGAGGGAGGGATCATGCGCACGAGCATATTCCGGGGCATGCTGGAGAAGAGCCGGGACGAGAAGAAGGGGGTCACGTTGTTCCTGCCCGGCCACACCCTGGCGATCGTGGTGACCGAGATCCACGGGGCCGAGGCGGTGGAGGGGCGCAACCAGGAGTACGGCCGGGTGGTCGTCCCCCTCGACGACATCATCGCGATGGCGTCCCAGTAGGTCGGGCCGGCGGAGGCTAACCCCCGGCGAGGCGGCGAACCACGGCGTTCTCGTCGCGGGCCAGCCGGGCCGCCACACCTGGATCGGCCAGGGAGGGGGCGACCTCCAGGACGGCGGCCGCGTAGAGCCGCAGCCACCAGGCGGGGCTTCGCGACAGCCGGTCCAGCGCGGCCCGGGAACGGTCGAGGGCCGTCGGGTCGGCAGTCCCGCCCCGGCCCTGCTCCCGGCGGACCGTCTCCACCACCGCGACGTCGGAGTCCGGCTTCCGGCGGGGATCCGCAGTAACCATGGCATCGACCGCCCGGCCGGGGTCGACGGTGTAGAGGTAGCGGAGAAGCCCCTCCGGGGGGGCCTCGCCACGCAGTCGCGGCAGGTACGGTGCGAAGTCGGGAGCGCCCCCCTCCGGCCGATCGACCGTGGACAGGAGGTCGTCGAGCACCCGCAGCAACGGCTCGTCGTCGGTCCCCAGTTGCGGGACGATCGCGGCGATCTTCTCGTCGGGGGTGAACGCGAGACGGTGCAGCACGATGGCGCCGGTCATCGCCTCCTCGGTGCCGCCCGCATCGCTCAGGAACAGCGCGATCTGCAGCAGCAGCTCCTCCCGGGACGGCGCGGCCGCGTCCAGGTGGTCGATCCGGTCCGCGACGTCCGGGGCGGACGCCACCACGGCCTCGACGATTCCCTCCAGCCGTGCCTGCACCTGCGGATCGCGGACCGGCTCCGCCGCCGTGGAGGCGGCAAGGGACAGCGCCAGGATCACTCCCAGGCAGACGCTCCGGCCGGGACCCCGGCCGCGGATCTCCCGGTTACTTCGCCACATGGGCCACCAGCCTGTCGAGGAGATCGCCGGTCACCTCCGGGGCGTCGTCGATCTCGAAGTGGGTGTAGGTCGTGCCGAAGTCCATGTTCACGTCGGCTCCGGCGATGGGGCCCCCGCACAGGGTGAAGAGGCCGCAGCCCGGGTTCTCGTAGTAATTCGCATGGTAATTCGTCGGCGGCAACTGCGTCTCGGTGGCGATGTCGATGTCCGAGTTGTTGCGGATGCCGTCCACGTACGCCGTGAAGTCGATGGAGAAGACGCCGATGGCACCGCGGTTCTGGTCCAGCCGGACCGCGAGGTCCACGGTGGACCCGCCGCCGTGGCTGTATCCGTAGATGGCGACGCTGGACACGTCCCGGTCGCGAACCGCCCGGGCGACCTCGTTGAACGCCGCCCCGGAGCCGTCCGCCACGACGACGTCCTCGTCGTACATATGCACGTCGTAGCCCATCTGGTGCAAGGTGATCGCAATCTCGAAGGTGCCGTGGTTGCCGGGGTCCAGCGTCGGGTCGCCAGGCACCTGGCCCTCGCCCCCCAGGGCGATGACGATCCCGGTGAACGGGTAGAGGTGCACGGCGTCGATCCCGGCCACGGAGGCATCGTCGAGGTTCACCGCGAGGAGCTCCAGATCGGCCGCCCCCCCCACGGGGTTCTCGGCCCACAGCGAGATCGGGCCGGAGCTCAGGTCCACGGGCGACTCGTCCAGGCCGTCGAGCACGGCCACGCCCTTCGTCGGATCCGCCCAGACGCGCAGCGCGGGATCGCTGCGGCGCAGCACGTACGCGAAACCCGCTGCCGGTACCGGCGGATCGGCTGCGAGGGCCAACTCGATGAGATCGTTCTCGCCGGCGACGGCGTCGTCGTTCCGATCGGGCACGGCGTCACCATCGTCGTCATCGCCGTTGACTCGTATACCGGCGCCGGGATCCTCCTCCTCCGCCTCGGGCACCGGGCGGCGCTGCAGGGGCTGGCCGTAGAACTCGCTCTGCGGACGGAACACCGTAAGGTCCAGCGTGGGCAGGAACGGCCCGTCGCAGCGCTGGCTCAGGTCCTGGTCGAAAGCACAGACCGGATCGAGCAGATCCTCCGGTCGCTCCGCCTCGACGCCGGCGATCCGGGACAGGCCGTAGGAGCCCTCCGTCGTGACGCCATCGTTTCCCACCACGAGGAAGAAGTAAGACCCCGGACCCGGGTCGGGGATGTTCCCGGTACCGTTGCCCACGTTGCAGACCTGACCCGCGTAGGCCGGGCCGGCCACGTCCTCCAGCAGCCCGTACTCCACGTTGTGGTCCACGGTGCCGCAGGCGGGCTGGAACGTCAGGGAGATCGTCCCCGCCCCCGCGTCGTAGCCGGTGAGGAGGAGATCGGTGGCTTCCCCCGGCGTGGCGGCGCCCGCGCCTCCGGCCGCGGCAAGGGCGCAGAGGAGCACCAGCGCGAACCGGGCGGGCCGTTCCGCGAGGCGGGGGAGGGCTGTGGTCGTGGCTGTCATCCTTGTCCGGGGAGCTCCAGGCAACACACCGGCCGAAAGTTACGACTGGTGGGGAGGCGAGTCAAGGCCTCCTTCCGGTCCGTCCCGCAGGAACGTGAAGCGCAGGAGGTCCAGCTGGTCCCCGCCGTCGACCCGCAGGGGATCGCCGCAACGGGGACACAGCCGCAGCCAGGTGCCGGGGGAGCGCTCCGGGACGTCGCCGCAGCGCGAGCAGATCTGCCGGGCGGGATGCCACTCGATCTCCAGCACCGCCCCGGCATCCGGGCCCGCCGCCACGGTGGCCTCCCAGGCATGGCGCAGCAGCTCCGGCTCTACCGAGGACAGCTCTCCGATGGCCACGGTCACCGACTCCAGGCGACCGTCCGCCGGCGCGTGCTCGCGGCACGCGCGATGGATCTCCAGGGCGATGCCGAGCTCGTGCATCCCGCCTCCTTCGCGTTCAGCTCCCGAATACGGTCCCATTATGAGGACGCTGCGGCATGCCTCGCCGCGGACCCATGATCAGCTCCCACCGGTCCGGATCGGGCGGTAGGTCCCGTCGAAGCGGATCGTCCAGGTCTTTCCCCCGTCGTGGGTGACGCGCCAGGTCTGCTGGATCGTGCCGTCGGATCGCGGCTTCCAGCGCATCTCGTGCAGCAGGCCGTCCTCCGCTTCCCGCTGGAACACCATGCTGGTGCCGATCAGACCGCCGGACTGCCTGGAGGGGGTGGCGGTGCTGTCCACCCAGGTCTGCCGCCAGACGCCGGCGGCGCGGTCGAAGTAGGTCAGGCTGCGCCCCTGGTAACCCCACGGCGCGTTGTATTCCTCGAGCAGGGCGCAGCCGTCGGCGATCCGGCTGACTCGACTGTGCACGGGCGGTCCCCCGGCCTCCCGGATGCGATCCGTCCAGACCTCCCACTCGCCGATCCAGAAGTCGAACTGGTGGTACTCCTCACTCGCGCAGGGAGGGGCCTTCGGCTTCGCGTCCGCGGCGTGCAGCCCGCCGGCACCGGGGGAGAGCGCCGCGCCGAGGAGCAGGAGCACGAGGACAGGCCGCGCAGGGTGGCATCTGGACATGGGGCCTCCGGCACGGCCGCGCGCCGGTCCGGTTCCCGCCCGGGGAGGAGGCGCTCGACTCCTTGGCGGCCGCGCTCCCCGAGTATACGGGTCGCCCGGCGGGCCGGCGAGGGGGGCGGGGGGTGCCGGTCCTTCCGGACACCCCCCGGAGCACCGTCAGATCAGGCCGAGAGCGTGGAGGGAATGAACGGCGGGAACCAGCGGGGCCGCGGCAGCCGCATCGTCCACGAGTAGAAGCTGTTCGTCGTCGAGAGTCCCGAGGAGCTCCTGCCCGGAGGACTCACGGATCGCGTCGATCTGATCCCGCAGGCCGTCGATGGCCACCACCAGCGCGCCCACCGCGGCGGGGTCCTGTGCATCGGCGTCGAGCAGCCGGTGCAGCTCCCGCTCGCGGCGCTCGACCTCCC
>JASFRI010000171.1:0-8848 GCA_050115015.1 Acidobacteriota bacterium | reverse complement strand
ACGGAGGTGTAGAGCCAGACCTCGAGGCCGCCCAGCTCCCGTCCCGTCACGAAGCTCATCGACCGGGTATTGAGGGAGCGGGCCACCTGGAAGCACTCCCAGCCGTCGAAGCCGGTGATCCCGTACAGGAGCACGAAGGGAAGCAGGAGCGTGCCCAGAACCAGGGAGACATGGGTCACCAGGAGCACTGGTTGACGCCACCGTCGCCATCCCAGGAACAGGAACACGAAGACGAGCAGGAGGAATGCCGAGTAGCTCAGCATCATCGCCGTGAAGAGAGCGACTCCCAACAAGCCGGCGTGCAACGGGTGCGGGCGCGCCGCCTCACGCAGCGTCAGCGCCATGACGATGCCCGCGACGACGGCGAACACGCCATCCAGCGTCACGGCGCCGTAGAGCACCGCGGCGGGACCCACCGCGACCAGGAGGGCCGCATCGCGGCCCCGGGAGTCGTCCTCCGCGGGGGCCCGCAGGAAGTACGCCGGCACGACGAGAAGGCTCCCGAGGAAGGTGAGCGTGACTCCGAGGGTGGTCCAGCCGGAACCGACCAGCCGGACCAGGCCGTAGAGGAGCAAGGCGAAACCCGGCGGCTTCGTGCGGCCGTGAAGGCTCAGTTCCGGCTGCAGGGACGTGTAGTCCCTCAGGAAGGCCGCGGTCGATTCGATCCGCGGCACGTCGTAGATCACCTCCTCGCCGTGGGGAATGCCCAGTTCCACGCCGGGGAGCGCGCCCTCCCGGCCGGCGTGGACCGCAAGCCGAAACGTGAACGCGAACCCGAGGACGAAGAGCAGGAACAGCCGGGTGTCGATGCGGGACACCCGCCGCCAGGTCAGGATGGCGGCCCCGAGGACCAGGACGGCAAGGATCGCCAGCGCGTTCGCGCCCGGCATGAAGAAGGCGTACAGCGGCGCCAGGGGAAGGTGCTTCTCGATGGGGATCAGTATGAAGTTCGGTTGCTTCCAGGAATGGAAGGCGAACCAGGCGATGGCCAGGACCGCCGCGGTCGGCAGCCACCACGTCCAGGGCGGGGGGACCCGGCCCCCCGGGCGCTCATCCCGGCGCGCCGCCCCCTCGCCGCGCCGGGTCCCGCCGCGGCTCATCAGTCGACCACGTACCCGAGGGAACGAAGCCGTTCACGCTCCTCCTCCGTGAGCTCCCAGGCCGGGTCGCGGGAGGGCGGAGGAAGCGAGCGCAGGACCCCGTCGAGCCGGGCCACCGTGTCGGCCGCGCCCGCGGGAGGCGGTTGCGGCCCCAGTTCCAGCGGGTCGTCCGGCCCGTAGAACCAGCGGCGGTCCGCCTCCTCGTCGAGGATGAGCGTGCCGTCGTCGTCGCGGATGGACAGCAGGTACCCTGCCCACAGGCTTCCCGCCGCGATCGACCGGGAAGACGCTCCGTCCCCCAGCACGAGGCCCGGCGTGTCGTCCGGGATCTCCAGGGCCGCCGCGTCCAGAACCGTCGGGAAGATGTCCAGCTGCCGGACGCGCTCCTCGCGGATGGAGGGGGAGCCGGACGGCCTCCGGAGGATCAGCGGGACATGGAGCACCTCGTGGTGGTGGGAATGACCGTGCTCGAACCCCCCGTGCTCCCAGAACTCCTCTCCATGATCGCCCACGACGATCACGAGGGTGTCCTCCCAGAGGTCCCGACGCTCCATTTCCCGGCGGAGGCGGCCGAACTCCTCGTCGGTGTAGCGGATCTCGCCGTCATACCTCGCGACCAGGCTGCGGCGCTGGGACTCGTCCAGGACGAGCCGTCCGTCCCGGAGCGCGTGAACCTGCTCCTCGCTCCCGAACCCCGGGGGAATGGACGGGCCCTCTCCATCGTCGAACATCGTGTCGAAGGGGACGGGGGGATCATAGGTCAGGTGCGGATCGAAGTAGTGCACCAGGAGGAAGAACGGATCCGTTCCGACCTCGTCCAGCCAGTGCAGCGCGGCGTCGGTGGTCTCGGCGGCGTTCCGCCCGCCCTGGTTGATGCTGCTGTACTCCGCGTCATAATGGTCGAACCCACGGGACAGCCCGGACTCGGGCCGCAGGAACTCCACGTTCACCACCGCCCCGGTCCGGAACCCCGCCGACTGGAGCTCCTCCGCGAGGATCGGGATCCCGGGCCGGACGGGGTACAGGAATCCCCGGACACCGCGACCACCGCCGTGGACCTGAGGCAGCTGCCCGGTCAGGATGCTGGCCACCGCCGGGAGGGTCCAGGGGGCCTGGGCGAAGGCGTGTCGGTACAGCTCCCCCTCGGCCGCGAGGCGGTCCAGGTTCGGGGAGGTGTCACGGGACCATCCGTACGCGCCGAGGTGATCGGCGCGCAACGTGTCCACGACCACCAGGAGGACCCGACGTACGGGCGTGGCCGGCCGGCCGCAGCCGACCAGGGCGGCCAGCGCGAGGAGGAGGCAGAAACGAAACCCACGAGCCGGCCGCCTGCGCCGCGCATCCCTCCTCATCTCCCGGGAACCCTCATCGATGGCCACAAGAAACGGAGGTTAGCAGCGCGGCCGGAATCCCCGCAACCCCCGTCATCTCCGGGGCACAGGCTTCCCCTCCTGTTCGAAAGCCCGCGGGACGGGTCAGAAGGTCCAGTTCTGGCCGAGCACGAGGTCATGGCGCCAGCCGTCCGGCAGGTAACCGGAGAGGACCATCACGTAGAGGTCGACCCGGGCCCGCCGGCCGACGGGCAGACCGATGCCGAACGGCACGAGACGGTTCTGCACGAACCTGTCCAGGTCGGTGCTGTAGATCGCCTCGTCGGCGAGGAAGAGGGTCTTACGGCCCCCGTCGCCGTCCGGATCGAACGTCCACCGAGGACGGAGGCGGAGGGTCACGTCCTCGTGGACGTCCCCCTCGCGGAGCCAGGCGTCCGCCCGAAATCGCAGATCGAACGACGAGCGTCGGCCCGTGGGCCAGGTGGGCGTTCCCGCCAGCTCGAGCCGCAGCGTGTCGAGCTCCAGGGAACCGCCGGCGCGGACGCGGACATAGCTGAGGTTCAGGTCCACGCGCCAGCGGTCGCTGGCCTGGAACCGGGATTGCTGGCTGGCGCGAACGAACCACACGGAGGTGGAATCATCGTCGAGCCGCAGCTCCGCGCCGAACCCGACCTCCCAGCGTCCGGACTCCCAGTAGTCCACCGCCATCGTGCTCCACGTCTCGAAGTCGTCGAACGCCAGCGCGGCACTGATGCAGCATGCCGCCACCGACAGCAAGCCGACGGACCTCGCGAGGAAGCGTGGTCCCACCGTCTCGCCTCCCATCGCCGCGCCCCGGGCCGTCGGAGACGCTTGCCACGTTGTTCCCTCGCGAAGCCGCGCAGGATCCCGTCGGGTTCCGGCGGGCGGGCCCCGGCCGGTCCCGGGGACGGGCTCGCCGGGACGCGGGAGCAGGAATTGTAGCGGACCGGGAGGATGGCCGGGACGGGCCGGCGCCGTGCCGATCCCATGAGAGCCTCGTCGCGGGCCGCGGGCATGTAAAATCTCGCGGTGGCACCCCCACCGGCGGCGGGACGGGGGGGGGATCGGCCAGGGGAGGGCCGGCGATGCGCGGACGAGACGAAGACCGGGCTGGAGAGGGCGCGACCCGCCAAGGGCACGCCGCCGAGCGACGGGTGCTCGATGCCCTGGACATGGAGGGGCTCGTCGAGGCGGTCCGGGCCCTGGTCGCCGTCCCGAGCTGGGGGGGGAACGAGACCCCGGCGCAGGAACTGGTCGCCCGCCTCATGGCCGAGGCGGGGCTCGCGGTGGACCTCTGGGAGATCGATCTGGAGGAGCTCGCCCGCCATCCGGCGTACAGCACGGAGCTGGAGCGCGAGCGCCCCCTGGGAGTGGTGGGGACGCTTCGAGGGCGGGGCGACGGCGCCACCCTGATCCTCAACGGCCACGTGGACGTGGTGCCTCCCGGGGACGAGGCCCTCTGGACCCATCCACCCTTCGGCGGCGTGGTGGAGGGCGGTCACATCCACGGGCGGGGCGCCCTGGACACGAAGGCGGGGCTACTGGCGGGCCTCTTTGCCATGAGAGCGGTGCGGGACGCGGGGGTCGCGCTGGCCGGCGACGTGCACCTGCAGAGCGTGGTGGGGGAGGAGGACGGGGGGCTCGGCACGCTCGCCGCGGTGCTCCGCGGCTACACCGGGGACGGCGCCGTGGTGATGGAGCCCACCGGGCTCGCCGTCGCCCCGGCACAGGCCGGCGCGTTCAACTTCCGGTTGCGGGTGCCCGGCCGCGCGGCCCACGGCGCGGTCCGGGAGGAAGGCGTCAGCGCCATCGAGAACGCCATGGTCCTCTACCGGGCGATCCTGGACCTGGAGAGCGCCCGGAACCACGAACTCGCCGGGGACCCGCTCTACCGGCGCTACCGGATGCCCTTTCCGATCTGCGTGGGCACGATCCGGGGGGGCGACTGGGCCTCCTCCGTTCCCGACCATGCGGCGCTGGAGGGCCGCTACGGCGTGGCGCCCGGCGAGGATGCGGACGAGGCGTGCCGGACCCTCGAGGCGGCCGTGGCCGAGGCCGCTCGCGAGGACCCCTTCCTCCGCGAGCATCCGCCCGTGCTGGATTGGTGGGGCGGACGCTACCGCGCCGCCCGGACGGATCCCGATCACCGTCTCGTCCGGCTCCTCTCCGGCGCGTACCGGGAGATCGCCGGCCGGGAGGTCTCGCTGGAGGGGATGACGTACGGGTCCGACATGGGGCTCCTGGCGGGAGTCGGGAGGACGACCACGGTGCTCTTCGGGCCCGGGGACATCCGCCGTGCCCATCGGCCCGACGAGTCGGTGGCGGTGGCGGACGTGGAACTCGTCGCCCGCAGCCTCGCGCTTCTGCTCCTGCGGTTCTGCGGCACCGCCTGAGCTGCCGGGCGCTCCGGCGGTCAACGCGAGCGGCGGCCCGGGGACCTGGCGCGGAGCGCCGAGCCCAGGGGATGCGGGGGGATCGGGCTTGTAATACCCGGTCGGCCCCTACTGGCAGCCGAGGCCGCAGACGGAGCTCACCTCGTCGACGCACACGGCGTCCCAGGCGAGGGCGCAGCAGAAGGGATCCGTCTGGCAGATGGCGGTCACGCAGCTCGGGGCGACGGGCGGCGCGTCGCACTCCGGCTCGAGGAAGCTCCCCTCCTCGCACAGGTTGTGGTCGCACTCGCCACGGCTGCCGAAGCAGGAGACGTTGCCGCAGACGCTCCGCACCCGGTCGACGCACAGCGAGTCCCAGGCATTGTCGCAGCAGAAGGGATCGACCACGCAGATCTCGTCGACGCAGGAGCTGCAGGCTGGATCCAGCGCCTCCCCCTCGACGCAGAGGAGGTGATCGCAGCCGGGGGCACACGCCACCGGTGACAGGTCGGCCTCGGCGTCCCGGAAGCCGCTCTGGGAAAGGCCGGAGTCGTAAGACCCGCTCAAAATTCCGTAGTTCGGCCTCCCCAGGAACCAGACCCCCTGGCCCGGAGCCGGCGTCCCGGGATCCTGCAGCTCGATGCCGGCGAAGTCGTCCGCCAGGCACTCCTCGGAGGCGGACTTGAAGTCCCCGTCGGTGGCCCGGAGCAGCATCAGGTCCCCAGCGACCAGATCGTAGCTCGCCGCGAGCGGCAGCGGCTCCCAGGACACGAGGTCGAGGTCCACCTGCAGCGCCAGGGCCCACTGGAGCTTCGTCGTGGTGTACATCTCGGGGGGATCCCACGGCATCGGGGCGAGCTCGTTTCGCAGCGGGAAGTCCATCGAGCGGGTGGTCGCCAGCACGTGGGCACCCTGGCGCGGCCCCAGCGCCAGCCGCAGCCAGTCCTCCTCTGCCGCACCCCCGAGCCAGCTCGAGAAGAGGATGTCGGAGCCGTCCGGCTGCAGCACGGTCACGGCACCGTCCCGGCAATCGGGAGGTCCCTCGGCACAGCCCTGGAACGGGTCCCTCGAGACCAGGAATTCGCTGGCCGCGGCGGCCACGTACGCGCGGCCCGCGGCGTCGACGGCGAGGTCCGGCGCGTTGTTCTGGAACAGGGTCAGCGGGACGGGGCCCATCCCCGGCAGGCAGGTCGCGTAGGCCGCGGTGGAGCCGTCGGGGACCAGGTTGACGACGTAGGCCTGGGTGTCGCCGGTGGGCACGCCTCCCACACAGTCCCGGAAGGCCCCGGGGGTCGCGGAGATGCCGTTCCTGGTGGTGCCCGCGACGTGCGCGTAGCCGGAGTCGTCCACGGCGATGGCGGTGGACGCGCGGTCGGGGCCCACGTACGTGAGCCAGTCCAGGAGATAGGCCCCGCCGATGATCCGGGCGGCGAAGCCGTTCACCGAGGAATCCCCGCCGATGACCACGGTGTAGGTGTCGTCCCAGGAACCGGGCGTGGCCAGCCCGGCGGAGGAGGTGCCACCGGAGACGTAGATCTGCCCGAACCGGTCCACGTCGATGCCCGTGCCGTGATCCTCCTCGAAGCCTCCGAGGTAGGTCGAGAAACGCAGGGTGGAGAGATCCCGGGAGAGCCGGGCCACGAACGCGTCCCCGTTGCCGGCATGGGAGCCCTGGAACGCCAGCACGGTCGGGAAGTCCTCGGACTCGGTGCGCCCGGTGACGTAGACGTCGTCCGCGGCCCCCAGGGCCACGGCAGCGGTGCGCTCACCCTCGAAGCCACCCAGGTAGGTCGAGGCGATCAGGTCGGAGCCGTCCCGATTCAGTCTCGCGACGAAGGTATCCGCATCCCCGAGTCCCCCGAGGTCGCCGTTGTACGTCGGGTCGTAGACGTCCAGCGTGACCGGGAAGTCCGTGGAGAAGGTGTCGCCGACGAGGACCGCCTCTCCGATCTCGTTGACCGCGATGGCCTTCGCCAGGTCCGTGCCGTTCCCGCCGATCCAGGTGGCGTAGACCACCGAGGAGCCGTCGGGCGCCAGCTTCGCGATGAAGACCTTCTGCTCCCCCGGAAGGCCCGCAGAGCTTCCCGGGGTCGCCGCGAACCCCGGAAAGCTGGCGGGGGTGCCCGTCATCAGCAGGTAGATCGCCCCCGCGGGGTCGACCGCGATGTCGTGGTGCTTGAAGGTGGTTTCCGGCGCCCAGGAGTACGTGGAGAAGGCGATGGCCATCGGATCGATGAACAGGGCCTGCCGGGTGTCATGGGGCTCCACGTCGAGCCGGACCCGACCCCCACGGCCCAGGACGAACCGGCCGGAGACGGGCTGCCGTTCCGCACCGTCTCCCTGGTAGATCGTGGGAGCATGATGGACGAAGCCGCCCGTCCCCGCGTGGACCACCAGGTTGCCTTCCGGGTCCAGCCGCAGCTCGTCGATGCCCCGGAACCGCAGCCGGATGCGCCCGGGGTCCGCTCCGGGTGCCACCACGAAATCGTACTCCAGCTGCCCGTCCCGTCCGTAGAACACCAGGTCGATGCCCGGGTAGAGCTCCCGGTACCGCACCGAGGAGAAATGGGGCACGTTCCGGATCCAGCGACTGCGGTCCGCTCCGAGCAGGTAGTGGCTCCTTCCGTGGGTCGGCTCCGTGCCCTCGATCCGCACGTCAGGGCTCGTCCCCCGAAACTGCATGCGGATCTCCCGGATCCTGCCCGCGTGCCCGGAGGCGGGTGCTTCCGGAAGACGCAGGATCGCCGCGTCCCGCGTGAGGTGGAGGGAACCCCCCGGGATCTGAGCCAGGAACCGCGCCTCGGCTCCGGCCTGGCCCCGATTGGCCTCGAAGAGAATCGGCATCGCCGACGCCGCGACCGCGGCGGGCTGGCAGAGCATGCCCAGCGCGACCAGGAAGCGCAGCACACACTTCATCAAGAACCTCCTGACGGCGACACGGTACGGATGCGAACCGGAGAGGCGCGGGCGTCCCGGCACGGAGTCGCGGTTTTTCGGGTGTCGAGCCCCGTCCAGGCGCACGGCCTGGACGGCCTCCGAAGTCTACCGCGGGATCCCACGTCGTGCCACCAGGGCCCCGGCCGGTGGCCGCTCGACGCCGATGCGTGAGCTCCGCAGGGACCCGCCGCCCGCCCGACGGCTGCTCCAGATCCTGTGGGACGGCGGTGCGGCGCGCCCGGGTGAGACGCCCTCACGGCGGCGTCCACGCAGTCCCTGCATCCGCGGGACGGAGAGGATGGGGAGTTGCCGCCGGACCGTGCCGCGCCGAACCTGTCGGAGGGCCCCTTCTTGCGGGCTGGTCGACGCGACGCCTACGACGAACGGCGCATCTTCCGGAACGCTGGCTCGGGCGGCCAGCGACGCCGATCTCCGGGACGGTGAGACGGTGCCGGCCGGAGCCCCTCCGGGAGACGTAGGATGTGGGGGAGGGCGAGGAGCCTGCGGAGAACGCGAGACAGGAAGCCGGCGCGGCGGTTCATGAGCTCCTCCTCTCCCGAATCGGAGACTCCCTGGGGTTCACCATGACCTGACCTTGGAGGATCCCGGACGCCGCCCATCGTCGAGTTCGATCACGAGACGTACGACCGGTCCTGTGCCCGCCCCCATTGCGCATCGTGGATCGCCTCCTCGCCCGGCGTCCCCAGCGACCGCGACGCGGTCCGGGGTCCGTTGACGGGGAGAAGCAGCAACGGCCGTGCCAGCGTGCAACGTCCGGGGAGGACAGGTCCTGGAAAGAAGCCGGCCCGCCAGGTGTCCAGGCATCCCCGCCGCCGCGACCCAGGGTGTCTGGACAGCGGCAGCGCGGGGACTGGGAATCCCCCCGAGGGGAATAGGGGCCGGCACCCGACCCGGTGCCGGCCTCGGACGGCTGACCCGTCAGGCCTTGGCGGACCTGATGGCGGTCACGCCCATGTGCTTGCCGTCCTTGTCCTTGCAGGTCAGGACGACCTTCTCGCCCGCATGGACGTCCTTGAGGCTCTCCATGGCAGGCTCGAGCACCGGCGCCGTCATCTCCTTCCCCTCG
>JASFRI010000170.1:0-8852 GCA_050115015.1 Acidobacteriota bacterium | reverse complement strand
GTGCTGGACGTGAGCGGCGACACCGGGACCGCCTCCATTGCCCGGGACTTCGGGCGCCGCTGGCAGGTCAGCTTCCAGATGACCTTCTGAGGCGACCTCCGGGACCACTCTCCGTATGTGGGCCTCCGGGAGCGCCGGGGCCGTTGGTCCTGCCCGGCCCGTGCCACCCGTGCCTTCCACGCCGCACGGCGGAGGTCAACCCAGCCGTGCGGAGATTGCGGCCGGCCGCCGGCGCGCACCGACGGGATCGGGCCCGGGCTGGTATCATGCGCGCCTTCGGGCCCCGGGACCGACGGGGCAGGCCGCCGCCCTCCGCGATCTCGGCTCGGGCCCTCGGTGCGGACCAGGGGTCCTGGAATTCCCTCCGGAGACTCCAGGACGGATGGCGGAGCGAAGACGACGAATGCGATTGCAGGCCCTGCGGCGTCTCCGGCTCGGGTGGCTCCTGGGCCTCGCGGCGGCGGGTGCCCTCCCCGCCTCGGCGGAGGACTCGGCAGCGTCGGCGCTCCCGGAGGCGGGTTCGGCGGCGGACGAGCGGATCCAGGTCACCGCGACCCGCCTCCCGGAGGACGTGCTCGACGTCCCGTCCTCCTTGACCATCGTGGACGGCGGGGAGCTGGAGGCACGGGGAGTCCGCACCCTCGCCGGCGCCCTGGCCTTCGTCGGCGGCGTCTCGATCGCCCCCGGCGGCGACGGGGGGCCGGCCGGCTCGGTGCCCGAGATGATGGGGTTGCGGGAGTTCGATGCCTTCCTGCTCGTGGTGGACGGAGTGCCCTGGGGCGGCACGTTCAATCCCGCGCTGGCGACGCTGGACCTGACGAACGTCGACCGGATCGAGGTGCTGCGCGGGGCGGCTCCGGTGCTCTACGGCGCGACCTCCTTCGTCGGCGTCATCCACGTGATCCACAGGACGCCGGAGGCCACGCCCCGGGAGGTCGACGTCTGGGGGGGCACCTACCGCAGCTACAGCGGTGCCGTCACGTCCCGGCTGCCAGGCAGCGAGCGGTTCGTCAGCTCCCTCGCGGCCTCCTTCGAGGATGTGGGCTACCGGGACGACCGCACCGGCTTCCGGCGCGCCCACGCGCTGTGGAGCGCGGGCGTCGACGTCGGCGGGGGAGATCTCATCCTGCGGGTCGACCTGACCGCGGTGGATCAGGAGCCCGCGAGCCCGCATCCACGGGAAGGCTCGACCCTGTCACCCCGCGTCCCGATCGACGCGAACTTCAATCCCGCCGACGCGGCCATCGACGAGGAGCGCTACCACTTCGTGGTGGGTTACGGGCACCCCGCGGGCGCCGGCGACTGGACCACCACGCTGGCCTTCACGCGGAGCGAGCGGGACACGGTGCGGGGATTCCTCGACGAGGACTTCGATCCCCCGCCGGGGCAGACGAACGCCACCGGATACAGCCAGGAGCTGTCCGGGGACGACCTCTACCTGGACACCCACTGGTCGTGGCGCAAGGGGCCGGACCTGTCGCTCGTCACCGGTGCCGACGTGCTCGCGGGCAGGGGAGAGGTGGCGGGCCGCATCTTCGACTACATGATCCCGTTCGACGGGACGGGCGTCCCCCCGGGGAGCGGCGACCTCCCCGTCGTGGAGAGCCCGGAGTTCGAGGATGAGCGGGTCTTCGGCGGCCTCTACGCCCTGGCGCTATGGTCCCCGTCGCCCCGCTGGAGGATCGACGCCGGCCTCCGTCTCAATCTCACCCGGGAGACCCAGGAAGGCGAAGTCGACGAGGGCGGCATGGACGTCCGGTCCTCGGACGAGGATTCGCGCACACGGGCGTCGGGCAACCTCGGTGTCAGCTTCCGACCGTGGGTGAGCACGCGCGGAGCGCTGTGGCTCTTCGCGGGATACACCAACGCCTTCAAGCCGGCGGCGGTCGACTTCGGTCCCGAGGCCGAGGGGATGGTGCTGGAGCCGGAGACCGCCGAGACCCTCTACGGTGGTCTGAAGGGGAGCCACGTCGAGGGGCGCGTGTTCTGGCAGATCTGGGCCTACCGGATGGACTTCCAGAACCTCGTCGTGTCGCAGACCGTGTCGGGTCTGCCGTCCCTGACCAACGCGGGGACGCAGCGGTTCGAGGGGGTCGAGGCCGAGGTCCACTGGCGCTGCGGCGATTCGATGGACCTCCGGGCCTCGTACGCGGCGCACTCGGCGAAGTTCCAGGACTACGTGGCGGAGTTCGACGGGGTCCCCACGCAGCTCGCGGGCAACAGCCTCGAGATGTCACCGGATCGCCTCGCCTCCCTCGGCGTGACCTGGTACCCGCGCGACCGCGGCTTCCTCGCCTGGGGCGGCCTGAACTACGTGGGGAGGCGCTACCTGAACAAGCGCAACACCGCCGTCGCCGGCGCCTACACGGCGTTCGAGGCGGGCATCGGGTATCGCTTCCGGAGGGCGGAGGTCCGGCTCGACGGCGCCAACCTCTCCGACGTCCGCGACCCGATCTCGGAGAGCGAGCTCGGGGAATCCCAGTACTACCTACTTCCCGCGCGCCGCTACCGCCTGAGCTTCATCTGGCGGTTCGGAGGCCGTTGAAGGGCGGTGCGGACCGGAAGGCGGCTCCGGATCCGCCCGCGGGCGCCGTCGGGGTGCGCCCCGCGACGGGGCAGGGCGTGGCCTCGGGGGTGTCCTCAGGCCTCGGGCTCCGGGAGGCTCTCCCCTGCGCCGGCATCGACGGCGCGGGAGCGCACGAACGCAAGCACCATCCACGTGACCGTGACGATCGCCGTGACCAGCAGCACGCCGAACAGGACGATGTTGCCCCACTGGGGTGCGATCCACCGCACGCCCTGGAAGCCGAACCCGTCCAGCGCCGCCCGGCGGAGCTGATCCCGGACCAGCACCATCGCCACCAGGCCCGCCCCCACGCCGATCAGCGCGCCGCGCACCAGCGGAGCGGGTCGCGGCGCGGTCCATGCCATGAACCCCATGATCATCGCACCCAGGAGAAGGAGCACGCCGACACCGAGAAGCGACGTCGCGAGGGAGCTTGCCCCCAGGAAGCGGCCGCGGATCTCGGTCGGGAGCGCGACGAGGAACCAGGTCCCGGCCAGGAGGTTCACCAGCGTGGCGGAGGCGAACCAGATGGCTCCCCGGCGCATCGCCCATTCGGCGAAGGACGCGTCCCTCGTCCGCTGGAACAGCCCGTAGGCGGCCACGATGAGGGCGGAAACCGCGACGGCGGCGATCAGGAAGTGCAGGTAGCGGGGCGCCAGGGTCGCATCGTCGGAGTTCAGCAGTAGGCCGCGCCCCTCCTGCTGGTACATGGTCCCGAACGACCCGGCCCGTAGCATGAGGGACATGTTGTTGACGAGCAGGAATGCGATCCCGATGAACAGTGCCGCGACGATCCAGCGGACCGCCGTCGCGGCCCGTCCCAGTCTCTCCCCGCGAAACGCGATCAGGTAGACCCCGTAGTAGCCGATCATCAGGAGCGGGAGGATCCCCAGCCAGAACCAGCCCATCAAAACCGAGCTGGTGAAGAACAGCCGCCCGTACAGCACCTGCAGGAACAGGAGCGGCGCGACGCCGAGGGTGATCGTCGCCGCCACCAGCACCGGCATGGCGTGGCCGAGCCAGCTCCGGAGCCGCCGGGCCGGACCCGGGGACCCGCCGAGCAGGACGGCGATCAGGGAGCCTCCGAGGATGAAGTCCATCGCCAGGATGTGCAGGAAGAACGTCAGCACCAGCAGGAACCAGAGAAGCCAGGTCGGCGCGGGCTGGGGCAGCGGGTCGGGGAGCGGCAGTGTCGGGTTCATCGCTCACCTCCCGCGTCGAGCGTGACCAGGTAGGTAGCCAGCGCCCGGCGCTCCTCGTCGCTCCCCTCGAAGGGGGGCATGTTCTCGTTGATCTCGGGAAGGCGGCCCAGCACCTCGAAGAGCTGGTCCGCATCCCGGCCGCGAATGCGCTCCGCCATCGGCCAGTCCGCGCCCGGATCGTGACAGATGGAGCAGTAATCCTGGTAGAGGGTCCTGCCGAGGTCGGTCGATGCGGTCTCGACGGCCATGCCCGCCCTCGGATCTCCCCCGAGCCGCGCGAGGTAGATCGCCAGGTCCAGCCGCTCCTCGTCGGAACCGGGGAACGGGGGCATGCGTCGACCGCGCCAGGTGGCGAGGCGGACGTCCGGATCGGACCAGGCGACGGGCTCGCCCTCCGAATCGACGGGAAGAGCCAGGTTGCCGAGGATGCGCTCCAGGGCGGTGACGCTCTGGCCTTGCACCAGGGGTTGAATCCCCTGGTAGCCCTCGACGGTATGGCAGCCGGAACAGGCGAGGCGGAACAAGGCCTCTCCACGACGGGATCTCGCGGCGGCAACCGCCTCGGGCTCGAGGGAGGTGTCGGTCTCCAGCGCGGGCCGGATCCAGCGGGCGGTCGCCAGCAGGCCCTCCGTCTGCATCCGGTCGACGGCGAAGGCATCGTCCCCCTGCGACGCGGCCTCCGGGGGCGGGGCCGGGACGACGTCCGGAGCCGGCAGGCGCACCCCGTTGACGAACATGTAACCACCGATGACATACGGTTTCCGAAGATCCTCTCGCATCCACTCGCCGCCGCCCATGGCGACCAGGGACAGAGCCAGGACCAGGCCCGTGGAGAGCCAGCCGTACGTCGAGCGGCGGACCGTGAGGATCATCACCACCATGACGATCACCGCCGCCGAGGCGAGGATCGAGGTCAGGGCGGCGATCTGTGCGGTGGGATAGCCGCTCTCGCCGCTGGCCGTGAACAGCGCCACGATGGTGGAACCGAGCCCTGGGCCGTCGGCGCCGAGGATCTCCGCGGTGGGGACGCCGGCGGTGGCCGCGGCCACGAGGTACCACACGAGGGCGAGGGGAATCGCCACCGCCATCGGCAGGATCCACCACGTCCCGGCGTAGACGGCCATCTTCTTTTTCAGCGAGCCATCCCGGGACCAGGAGGTCGTCAGCAGTGCGTAGATCCCCGCGAGGCCCATGGCCACGAACGTTCGCAGGACCAGCGAGGGGAAGTAGGTCTCGTTGAAGAAGCCGCTCCAGAAGCTCCGGTTCCGGACCCAATCCCCGGGGGTCATCATGTAGGACAGGATGCCGTTGATGATGATCATGCTGGCCCAGGCGGCGCCGAAGTAGATCCACCCGACCTGCTCGTGGGTCCGGGGGCTCATCCGCTGCCAGCCGTAGTAGTAAACCATCGCCGCGGCGATCTCGATCACGAAGAAGGTCCACTCGATGGCCCAGCCCCAGACGAATGTGTTGATCAGCGAGGAGGTGGCGCTGGGGTTCACGAGGGCGATGGTGAACCAGATGCCCACGCCGGTCAGCGCGCCGAACACCAGCGTCAGCAGCACGAAGAAGCGGGTATGGCGCTGGAGCCACGCCAGCAGGGTCGCGTCCCCCTCCCTCCGGGCCTTGCGCTCCGTCACGACGAGAAACAGCCCGCCGCCGACGGCGAAGTGCGAGACCAGCACGTGGACGATGGCGACGAGGGCGATCAACAGGCCCGCCGCCGGTAGCTCCCAGATCGGGTAGTTCATGGCGGATACCCCCCGGGGCGGCGTACGGACCACCCCCCGGAGGGCTTCCGCAAGCACCGTGCCAGGAGGGACGCGCGCGCAGGGCCCCATATCGCGCGTCAGGCGGGGTTGCGGCAACCATCCGGGTTCGTGCTGCTGGGCGAATCCACCCAGGTGGACACCCACGCGCCCGCGAAGCGGCCTCCCGAATCCGTCCGAAAGCCCATCGCGGGGAGTGCCGGGGGAGTACCGGGTCGGACCGTACCAACTACAAGAAAACGCTCGAGTTCGACGGAAAACAGGGGGCCCGACGCGCGTTAGAGGCCCCATCTCGACCCCGAAATGGCCGCTCTAAGGAGAAGACTGCATGGGACGGCCTCGCTTAGAAGGCCCATTTCGGGGTCGAAATGGGCTCTCTAAGCCCTCTCCGGTCCCCCATTATCGAGACAAGTAGTTACGGTTCAACGGGATCCCGAGGTCCGACCCGAAGGCGTATAATCCCGCCGCGTGTGAGAAGGGCCGGCGGGGGCTCGGAGGACGGATGAAGGCGTGGATGGCGATGCTGCTGGCGGCGGCCGGGACGGCGGCCGGGGGAGGGGACCGGGCGCAGGAGGCCGCGGCGCTGTACGCCGACGGCGCCACGGTCACCTTCCCGGTCCTGGAGAAGAAGACGGAACCCGCCTATCCGCCGCTCGCGGTGCGCACCTCCGAGCCCGGGGTCGTGGTGCTCTCGGGGACCGTGGGCGCGGACGGCAAGGTGGACAAGAAGAGCCTGGAGGTGATCCACGCGGCCCCGAGGAACATGGGCTTCGAGCAGGCGGCGGTGGCGGCGGTGAAGCGCTGGCGCTACCGGCCGGGGACGCGGGACGGCGTCCCGGTGAGCGTCCACTTCGACTGGGTGGTCGACTTCGCCATCCGCGTGGCGGACGGCGTGAAGGAGCGGAACTCCTGGACCGAGTTCTGGCTCGAATGCCGGCGCGAGGCGTTCGCCGCCCAGGAGGCCGGCGATCCGGAGGAGGCGGAGCGTCGCTTCCGCCACGTGGTGTTCGACGCCGAGCATTTCGGCGAGGACGACCCGCGCCTCGTCATGGCGCTGCGGGACCTGGGGAGTTTCCTGGCCGGAGAGGGCCGCCCCGACGAGGCCATCATCCCGTTCGAGCGCGTCCTCGCGATCCTGGAGGAGGCGCCGGAGGCCGGAACCCCGGACCTGGCCGGCACGCTGCAGGACCTGGGCCGCGCGCATCTCGCGATGGAGGACTGCGATCTCGCGGAGCCTCTCCTGCGACGCGCCCTGGAGATCCGCGAGACAGCGCTCGGACCGGACCACGCCGACACGCTGTCCGTCCGGGAGGACCTCGAGCGCTGCGTCACGCCGTGACCGGCCCTCCCGTCCTCCCGGGACCGCGGCCGCCAGGATTGGCGACGCCCTCCCCGGCCCGCGGGGCGCCGGCGCGAAGCCGATCGCTCACGCCCCGGTTCCGCCCCTGCCGTCGACAGCGGACAGACGTTCGACGCGACCACGGGCTGCGACGGACCGCGAAGTCCGCATTCGGCAGCGACGTCGTGGCACCGCCGGCGGCTACCTGGATGGAACACGACCCGGTGGACGCGGCGCTGGATCCCGGGTTGCACCCCACCTCGCGGGGAAGCGTTTCGAGGACGTGAAGGGCCCGGCTACTGGGGGCCCTCCCCGCAGACGGCATTGCGGCCGGCGACCCGGAAGAAGACCAGGTCGGCGGACGGAAGCGGAAGCACCAGGCCGGCCGCGCCCGAGGCGCCGACTCCGGCCACGTCGGTGAAGACCGCCGACGGATCGGTGCTCTGCAGCACGACGTAATCGCTGGAACCGGCGGCGTCGATCCAGGTGAACCGAAGCTCGGCGCCGTCGGAGATCGTCTCCAGCTGCAGCGTGGCTCCCACGGCACCGGGACGTGCGACGACGGACACCGAAGCCGGACCGGAGGTCACGTTGCAGTCCGGATTCGCGGGACAGTCGATGGCGACGGTGTAGTCGTAGCTCCCGGGCGTCTGGAATGCCGGGATCGCGTACTGTGGTCCCACGGCTCCCGGAACGGGTACGCCGTCCTCGCTCCACTGGTAGCCCAGGGGTACGGGGCAGGCGTTGCAGAAGGAGCCCGCGGCGTCCACCAGGCCCATGTCCGTCTCGCAGATCGCCCCGGAGCGCGCCGTGGCCCTGGCCTCGGCGGCGGCGCCCGCCTCCATGGGCGCGCCACCGGTCACCGGGCAGGCCTCGATGCGGACGTCGTCCACCATCCAGCCGAGGTGGGTGTTGTCGATCCCGTCGCCGGTGTTGAACTCGAACTGCACCTGCAGGTCCTGCCCGACGAACGAGGAGAGATCCAGCGGAAGCGGCCGCGTATCGTCGCGACGGCGCCAGGTGCTTGTCTCCTCCTGGTTCTGCTCCAGCCCCACGAAGGGGGCGCCGTCACCGCTCGCCCGCACGAAGCTCAGGTCGAAGTTCGGGCTCCCCTCGGTCTCGCGCCGGTACCAGTACGTCAGCGCTGCGTCCTGTCCGAGATCCGGGATCACCGGCGAGGTCAGCGTCCCGGAGTTCGTCGCTCCGGTGTCGTAATCGCAGGTGCTGAGCTGGCCGTAGTACCAGGACGTTCCCGCCGATCGGAAGCTCGGGTAGCAGGACGGAAACGCGACCCGGTTCCACAGCCCCGTGGGCGTCCAGCCCGGATCCGTCTCGACATCGTCCTCGAACACCGTGAATGGGTTGTCGTAGCGGCGCAGGCGGATGGCCGCGCCGTCCGCCACCTCCGCGGCCTCGAAGCAGGCGACCGGCGTCCCGACTTGCCCTGTCGCGTTCTCGACGCCGACGATCTGTCCCGCACCCGGGGGTGCGACCAGCGTGGCATCCAGGTACTGGAACAGGATCTGATCCGAGGACTCGAACAGCGTCACCTCGAAGGTCACGTCCCCCGTGGCCTCGTAGTCCGGCACCGCGAGCCACTCCACGGTCAAGCGTCGGTTCGGGGCCGTGCCCTCCAGCAGGGCGTGAACGGAACCACCGCCCGAAAGATCGAAGTCGTCCCAGTACGGGGCGATCAGGCCGTTCGGCGGGCTCGAGGTGGCCGGACAGAACACCGGCAGCAGGTCTCCCTGGCCGCCGAACGTCAGGTAACCGTTGGAGGACACGGTCACCTCGGTGACCTTGCGGCCGTAGAAGTCGAACTCGAAGCCGAGGGGGATGGTCGTGGAGCAGTCGTCGCAGGACAGCCCCAGGTCACCGCCCGACGTCGCGTCGATGAAGGCGAAGGTCTCCGCGCTGTGGCGGTAGCGGTGGCGCGCCTGACCCGGAACCAGTTGCACCTCCCCGGATGCGCCGCG
>JASFRI010000169.1:0-8880 GCA_050115015.1 Acidobacteriota bacterium | reverse complement strand
TGGGCTACCGGGGATACCCCAACGTGCTGTGCGCCTCCGTGAACGAGGAGATCGTCCATGGCATCCCGTCGGAGAAGAAGGCCCTCCGCGAGGGGGACATCATCGGCCTCGATTTCGGGAGCGTCGTGGAGGGCTTCGTGGGGGACGCGGCCATCACGGTGGCCGTGGGAGAGATCAGTGCCGAGGCGAAGCATCTGATGGACGTCACCGAGCGCTCCCTGTTCGCCGGGATCGAGGCCTGCCGCCCGGGAAACCGGATCAGCGACATCTCCCGGGCGGTGCAGGAGACGGTCGAGAGGGAGGGGCTCTCGGTGGTCCGGGAGTTCGTCGGCCACGGCATCGGAACCTCGATGCACGAGGATCCTCCGGTGCCCAACTACGTCATGTCGGGGCGGGACGTCCGGCTGGTGGAGGGGATGGTCTTGGCCATCGAGCCCATGGTCAATGTGGGAAGGCCCGAGACGAGGATAGGGGACGACGGTTGGACGGCGTCGACGCGGGATGGTAGCCTCTCCGCTCATTTCGAGCGTTCGGTGGCCATCACGGCCAGGGGACCGCAGGTGCTGGGCCAGGACGGCCTCTCCCGCGGCCTGGCGCAGGAGGGTTGATGCCCAAGGAAGATGCGATACAGGTGGAGGCTACGGTGATCGAGCCGCTGCCGAACGCCATGTTCCGGGTGGAGCTCGAGAACAAGCATAGGGTACTCGCCCACATCTCGGGCAAGATGCGGAAGCACTTCATCCGCATTCTGCCCGGGGATCGGGTCCTGGTGGAGCTTTCTCCGTACGACCTGACCCGCGGGCGCATCGTGTACCGGTACAAGTAGCGGAAAACAGCGCTTCGAGGAAATCATGAAGGTCCGAGCATCGGTCAAGAAAATGTGTCCCAAGTGCAAGGTGGTCCGACGTCAGGGGGTGATCCGGATCATCTGCACCAACAAGAAGCACAAGCAGCGCCAGGGCTGAGACGGCCAGGAAGCGATCAGGAGGCAGAGGGATGGCACGCATCTCCGGTGTGGATCTTCCACAGGCGAAACATGTGGAGATCGCTCTTATGTACATCTTCGGAATCGGACGGACCCGATCGCGGAAGATCCTCGACAAGGCGAACGTGGCCGGGAACATCAAGGTCAAGGACCTCGCGGAGGACGAGGTCCGCCGGATCGGCCAGGTGATCCAGGAGGAGGGCGGCGTCGAGGGCGACCTGCGGAAGAACGTCGCGATGGACATCAAGCGACTGATGGACATCGGATCGTACCGGGGAATGCGCCACCGGCGCAGCCTCCCTGCGCGCGGTCAGCGGACCCATACCAACGCCCGGACCAAGAAGGGGCCGCGTCGGGCGATCCCGGGCAAGAAGAAGGCGCCCGGCGGGAAGAAGGGCTGAGCCAGTCAGGGGCGTGGCCCCGGATCCAGGAGCGAGAGAATGGCAACGACCAGGCGGAAGAAGGGCGGCAAGAAGAAGGAGAAGAAGAACGTCCCCTTCGGCGTCGCCCACATTCACGCGACTTTCAACAACACGATCATCACCATCACGGACCCCCAGGGCAATGTCCTCGCCTGGTCCTCCTCCGGGTGCCAGAACTTCAAGGGCTCCCGGAAGGGCACGCCGTTCGCCGCGCAGCTTGCGGCCGCGGCGGCGGCCCAGGCGGCGAAGGAGCACGGGGTGCGCCAGGTGGAGGTGAGGGTGAAGGGGCCGGGCTCCGGACGGGAGTCCTCGATACGAGCTCTCCAGCACGGAGGTCTCGAGGTCAAGTCCATCAAGGACGTCACCCCGATCCCACATAACGGCTGCAGGCCGCCCAAGCGGCGTCGGGTCTGACGCCGCGACGGCCGGCGGACGACGGAGGAACACGTGGCAAGATACTCGGGACCGGTTTGCCGGCTCTGCCGACGGGAGACCATGAAGCTCTTCCTGAAGGGGGACCGGTGTTTCACGGAGAAATGCGCCATCGAGCGTCGGAACTACGCGCCCGGGCAGCACGGACGGCGTCGCTCGAAGGTGCAGGCCTACGGCGTCCAGCTGCGGGAGAAGCAGAAGCTCCGCCGCGTCTACGGCGTCCTGGAACGGCAGTTCGGCCTCTATTTCAAGAGCGCCGATCGCAAGAGGGGAAAGACCGGTGACAACCTGCTCTCCTTCCTGGAGAGGCGCCTGGACAACGTGGTGTTCCGGATGGGGTTCGCCTCCTCGCGCGCCCAGAGCCGGCAGCTCGTCAACCACCGGCACGTGATGGTCAACGGACGAATCGTGGATGTCCCCTCGTTCCAGGTGAAGACGGGAGACGAGGTCCAGATCCGGGAGAAGTCCCGAAAGAACGAGTTCATCCAGGCCAGCGTCGAGGCGGCGCAGTCCAGGGGCGTTCCCGAGTGGCTCCAGGTCGATGCCGGAAACTTCCGCGGTGCCGTGCTCTCGCTGCCGGCCCGCGAGCACGTCACGCTCCCGATCCAGGAGCAGCTGATCGTCGAGCTCTACTCCAAGTAAGGCGCAGGCCCTCGTCGGTCGCAGGGGGCCTCTCTCGGATACCGGAGGTAGCCACGATATGTGGAAAGGATTTCAGAAGCCGAAGCGGCTCGAGTGCAATGCCGAGACGCTGACGCCGACTCACGGTGAGTTCCATGCCCAGCCCTTCGAGCGGGGCTTCGGCACCACCATCGGCAACGCCCTCCGTCGGATCCTGCTGTCCTCGATCGAGGGCGCGGCGATCACGGCGGTGAAGATCGAGGACGTCCGTCACGAGTTCTCGTCGATCAACGGCGTCACCGAGGATGTCACGGACATCATCCTCAACCTGAAGCAGATCCCGCTCAAGATCGCCGTCGATCATGCCGAGACGATCCGCCTGAAGGTCGACGGGCCGGGCAAGGTCACCGCGGGCGACATCGAGACGAACCCCAACGTGGAGATCCTCGACCCGGACCTCCACGTCGCCACGCTCAGCGAAGAGGGCCGCCTCGAGATGGAGATGCGGGTCAAGCCCGGGCGGGGGTATGTCTCCGCGGACCGCAATTTCGAGGAGGACCTCGGGATCGGCTACATCCCGATCGACTCGATCCACTCGCCGGTGCGCAAGGCGAACTACCGGGTCTCCGATGCCCGGCTCGGCCAGACGACGGATTACGACCGGCTGCAGCTCGAGGTCTGGACCAACGGTGCGATCTCCCCGCAGGACGCGGTGGGTCTCGCCGCCAAGCTTCTCAAGGACCACATGACGATCTTCATCAACTTCGAGGAGGATCTCGCCAGCGTCCAGGACGCAGGGGATTCCTCGCTCGGGCGCATCAACGAGAATCTCAACCGGAGCGTCGACGAGCTCGAGCTTTCGGTGCGCTCGTACAACTGCCTGAAGAACGCCGATATCCGCACCATCGGCGAGCTCGTGCAGAAGACCGAGGCGGAGATGCTCAAGACGAAGAACTTCGGGCGCAAGTCCCTGAACGAGATCAAGGAGATCCTCCACGGGATGGGGCTGTCGCTCGGAATGGACCTGGGGGCGGAGGCCTCCGCGGAGTCGCCGGAGAGCGGCGCCTAGCGCACCCACCGGCGGAGCCGGCGCCGGGAGCTGCCGCCGGATTGGCGGTGCGGTCCCACGCCCACCGTCGGAGGCGAGGATGGTTCCATGAGACATCGAGTAGCGGGACGCAAGCTGGGGCGTGTGACGAGCCACAAGCTCGCGACCTTGAGAAACCTGAGCACTGCCCTCTTCGAGCGGGATCGCATCCGGACGACGCTGATGAAGGCGAAGGAGCTGCGGCCCTTCGCCGAGAAGCTCGTGACGCTCTCCAAGAAGGGGGGCGTCCATAGACGGCGCCTCGCGGCGCGCCACATCCGCGATCCCAAGGTCCTCCGCAGGCTCTTCGACGACATCTCGCCGAGGTACCTGGACCGTCCAGGAGGCTACACCCGCATCCTGAAGCTCGGGCCACGCAAGGGCGATGGCGCCGAGATGGCGCTCGTCGAACTCGTGGATCTCGAGGCGTCCCCGCCGGCGGAGGCGGAGGCCCCGGCGAAGGGGAAGTCGAAGTCGAAGGCGAAGGCCAAGACCAAGTCCGGCGAGAAGGCCCGGGCGAAGAAGCCGGCCGCGAAGAAGGCGGCGAAGGGGTAGCCGGGCGGTAATGGATCCGGCTCGATGAGACGAGGGGAGCCCGAGGGGCTCCCCTTTTTTTCGTCCCGTCCGGCAACCAGGGGCCCCGACCGGGGCCGGCAGGGAAGGGAGGGTCCGTGCCGAGGCGCGACGATCTGCGGAGCATCCTGATCCTGGGCTCGGGACCGATCGTGATCGGGCAGGCCTGCGAGTTCGACTACTCCGGCGCCCAGGCCTGCAAGGCGCTGCGGGAGGAGGGCTACCGGGTCCTGCTCGTCAACTCGAATCCCGCGACGATCATGACCGACCCCGAGTTCGCGGACCGGACCTACATCGAGCCCCTCACCCCCGACGTCGTGGCGCGGATCATCCAGGCGGAGCGCCCGGACGCCATCCTTCCCACCGTGGGGGGCCAGACGGCGATCAACCTCGCGGTCGCCCTGGCCGAGGAGGGGGTGCTGGAGCGGTACGACGTCGAGCTCATCGGCGCGAAGCTCCACGCCATGAAGGTCTCGGAGGACCGGCAGCTGTTCCGCGAGGCCATGGCTCGCATCGGGCTCGACGTCCCGCGCAGCGAGGCGGTGTCCTCGATCCAGGAGGCGGAGCGTGTCCTGGAGACCGTCGGCTTCCCCGTGGCCATCCGCCCCTCGTTCACCCTGGGAGGCAGCGGAGGCGGCATCGCCTACAACATCGAGGAGTTCCGCCAGACCGTCGAGAAGGGCATCGAGATGAGCCCCATCGGCGAGGTCCTGGTCGAGGAGTCCGTGCTCGGCTGGAAGGAGTACGAGCTGGAGGTGATGCGGGACCTGGCGGACAACGTGGTGATCATCTGCTCCATCGAGAACCTCGATCCGATGGGGGTGCACACGGGAGACTCGATCACCGTCGCTCCGGCACAGACCCTGACGGACAAGGAGTTCCACCGCATGCGGGACGCGGCGCTCCGGGTGATCCGCGAGGTCGGAGTGGAGACCGGGGGCTCCAACATCCAGTTCGCCGTCGACCCCAGGGATGGGCGGCTCCTGGTGATCGAGATGAACCCGCGGGTTTCACGGTCCTCGGCGCTGGCGTCCAAGGCCACCGGGTTCCCCATCGCGCGGATCGCGGCCAAGCTCGCCGTGGGCTACACGCTGGACGAGATCCCGAACGACATCACCCGCGAGACGCCGGCCTCCTTCGAGCCGACCATCGACTACGTGGTGGTCAAGGTGCCGCGCTGGGCATTCGAGAAGTTCCCCAGGAGCTCCCAGACCCTGGGAATGCAGATGAAATCCGTGGGCGAGGCGATGGCCATCGGCCGGACGTTCAAGGAAGCCCTGCAGAAAGCGATGCGTTCACTGGAGATCGGGCATCACGGCCTCGGTGCCGACGGACCGGAGAAGGTCGACCGGAGTCGCGTCCGGGAGATGCTCGCCCGCCCCACCCCGCAGCGAGCCCTCTACATCCGGTACGCGCTGCAGGCGGGGATCTCGGCGGATTCCATCACCGACGTCAGCGGCATCGATCCGTGGTTCGTGCGGCAGATCGAGCAGCTGGTCGATCTCGAGGGCCGGTTGCGGGCCTTCACCCTGGAGACGCTCCCCGAGCAGCTGCTTCGTCGCGCGAAGCGCTGGGGGTTCTCCGATGTACAGCTCGCGCACCTCCTGCACGCCACGCCCGGACGCGTCCGGGAGCAACGGCAGAAGCTGGACATCCGGCCGGTCTACAAGCGGGTGGATACCTGTGGAGCCGAGTTCGAGGCGCACACGCCGTACCTGTATTCCACGTACGAGGAGGAGTGCGAGTCGGAGCCCAACGAGGCCAGGAAAATCCTGATCCTGGGAAGCGGTCCCAACCGCATCGGCCAGGGGATCGAGTTCGATTACTGCTGCGTCCACGCGTCCTTCGCCCTGCGGGAGGAGGGGTACGAGACGATCATGATCAACTGCAATCCGGAGACCGTCTCGACGGACTACGACACCTCCTCGAGGCTCTACTTCGAGCCCCTCACCTTCGAGGACGTCATGCACGTCGTCGAGCGGGAGCGTCCCGAGGGTGTGGTCATCCAGTTCGGCGGTCAGACGCCCCTCAGCCTGGCGCTGGAGCTCCAGGAGGCGGGGGTGCCCATCCTGGGGACGGATCCGGACTCGATCGATCTCGCGGAGGACCGCGAGAGGTTCGGGGCCCTCCTGGCCCGCCTCGGCATCGAGGCCCCGGAGAGCGGCTTCGCGGCATCGCTGGACGAGGCCCTGGAGGTCGCCCGGCGCATCGGTTTCCCGGTGCTCGTCCGCCCTTCCTACGTCCTGGGGGGGAGGGCGATGGTCATCGTTCATGACGAGGAGGACCTGGCGCTGTACATGCGGGAGGCGGTCCAGGCGTCGCCGCGGCATCCCGTGCTCATCGACCGCTTCCTGGAGGATGCCTTCGAGTTCGACGTGGACGCCGTGGCCGACGGGGAGCACGTGACCATCGGCGGCATCATGCAGCACATCGAGGAGGCGGGTATCCACTCCGGGGACTCCGCCTGCGTGCTTCCCGCCTACAAGATCGGGGATGAGGATCTGGAGCGGATCCGGGAGATCACGCGGGAACTGGCGCTGGCGCTGAAGGTGAAGGGGTTGCTGAACCTGCAGTTCGCCCTCAAGGACGGCCGGCTCTACGTGCTGGAGGTGAACCCGCGGGCATCCAGGACCGTTCCGTTCGTCAGCAAGGCCACTGGGGTCCCGCTTGCAAAGGTGGCCGCCCGGGTCCTGATCGGACGGTCGCTGCGCGAGCAGGGGGTCACGGAGGAGGTGGCCATCCGGGAGTGCTGCGTCAAGGAGGCGGTCCTCCCGTTCATCAAGTTCCCGGAGGACGATCCGATCCTGGGGCCGGAGATGCGTTCCACCGGCGAGGTGATGGGCATCGCGCGCTCCTTCGGCTCGGCCTTCGCCCGGGCCCAGATGAGCGCGGGGTGCGCGCTGCCCGCAGAGGGGACCGTGTTCATCTCCGTCAACGACAACGACAAGGTCACCGTCGTCCCCATCGCGCAGGGGTTCGCCGACCTGGGCTTCCGCATCCTCGCCACCGCCGGCACCGCCGAGGCCCTCGACCGGGCCGGGATCCGCACGGAGCGCGTGCACAAGGTGAACGAGGGGCGGCCGCACATCGTGGACCACATCAAGAACGGCGAGGTCCATCTCCTGGTGAACACGCCCCTCGGCCGCACGGCCTATGCGGACGAGCAGTCCATCCGCCGCTCCGCCACCGCGCACCGACTGCCCCTGATCACCACCCTCTCCGGGGCGGCGGCGGCGGTGGCGGGGATCCGCGCGATGCGGGAGGAGGATCTGGAGGTCCATCCGCTCCAGGAGTATCACTCCCGGCTGGGAGAGGAGAGCGCCTAGCGGGCCTGGCCGCCGCCGAAGCGGTCGAGGACGGCGGCGATGAGGTCCCGGGTCCCGTGGTCCTTGGGGTCGCCGACGATGGCCACCCGGCCGCCGTACGCCTCCACCGCCGCGCGTTCCGGCACGGTGTCCGGGGAGTAGTCGGTTCCCTTGGCCTGCACGTCGGGACGCAGGGCGCGGATGGTGGTCTCGGCGGTGTCCTCGTCGAAGAGGACAACCAGGTCCACGGCACGGAATCCCGCCACCAGCTCCGCCCGTTCCGCCTCGGGCACGAGGGGGCGCCCGGGCCCCTTGAGCCGGGCCGCGGAGGCGTCGGAGTTGATCGCCACCACCAGGAGGTCGCCCTCGCGCGCCGCGCCCTCCAGGTAGCGCAGGTGCCCGACGTGGAGGACGTCGAAGAGGCCGTTCGCCAGCACGACCGTGCACCCCTCGGATCGGGCCCGCCGGATGTGCTCGGCCGCCTGCTCCCGGCTCAGCAGGGGGGCGGGATCGGTGGTCATGGGACCAGCACCCGGCGCATCTCCGCCGGGCTGACGGTGGCGGTGCCGCGCTTCATCACCACGAGCCCCGCGGCCACGTTGGCGAGGTGGGCCGCGTCCCGGATGCCGGCCCCCGCCGCCAGCGCCAGGGTGAGCGCCGCGATGACGGTATCCCCGGCGCCGGTGACGTCGGCGACCTCGTCGGTGCCGAACACCGGGAGATGTTCGGGGGCGTCGCCGGGGCCCACGAGGGTCATCCCGTGGCTGCCCCGGGTGATCGCGAGGCTCGCGGCGCCCAGCTGCTCCCGCAGGGCCACGGCCCCCGAGGCGACCTCGGGGTCGAGGTCCGGGACGGTCCTCCCCAGTGCCCCTCCGGCCTCCTCCAGGTTGGGGGTCGCCGCCGTCATGCCGTGGAACCGGGCCAGGTGCCGCCGGGAATCGACCGTCACCACGAGATCCACCCAGGAACCCGGGAGTGCCGACCGGGCCTCCGGGTCCAGGGCGCCGTGGTCGTAGTCCGAGACGAGAAGCGCATCGCTTCCGTCTCGCCGCTCCGCGACCCGGCGGGCGAGTTCCCGGCAGGCGGGCTCGCCGGGACCCTCCCGGAGCCCCCGGTCGATGCGCACCACCTGCTGCTGTACCGACGTGCTGGAGCCGGCCAGGATGCGGGTCTTCGTGGGGGTCTCGTAGCCCGGCACCCGGAGAATGCCGGAGGTCTCGATCCCCCGGGCCCGCAGCTCGGCCACCAGGGACTCCCCGGCCGCGTCGTCGCCCACGGCCCCGACGGGCAGCGGGACGCCCCCCAGCGCCGCCACGTTTGCGGCCGAGTTCGCGCCGCCGCCCGGAAGGCGGAGCACGGTGCGGTGCTCGAGGATGAGCACCGGCGCCTCCCGGGAGATGCGGTCGATGCGCCCGATCAGGAACTCGTCGAGGACGAGGTCCCCGTAGACCACGA
>JASFRI010000168.1:0-8917 GCA_050115015.1 Acidobacteriota bacterium | reverse complement strand
GAGGACGAGGTCCCCGTAGACCACGACCCTGCGGCCCGCCCAGCGTTCGAGGATCTCTAGCAGCCGGGGCCCCTCCGGTGCGCTCGTCAACGTCGTCCCTCCCTCTCCAGGATCCAGCCCACCGCCTCGGCGAGGTCCTCGGCGATGAACGCCGGCTCGGCGGTCCAGCGGTGCCGGAGATGCTCGAGCTCCCCGCGACCGTAGCCCGTGAGGACGAGGATGGGGGTGGCCCCCGCGGCGGCACCCGCCCCCAGGTCTCGGCCGGTATCCCCGATCATGTAGGACCGCGACAGGTCGATGTCGTGCTCCGCCGCCGCCCGCCGCAGCATGCCCGGCCGCGGCTTGCGGCAGTCGCAGCCGATGCTCCAGGGCCCTTCCCCCTCCCGTGGATGGTGGGGGCAGTAGTAGATCCCGTCGAGGCGGGCCCCGCCCTCCGCCAGCCATTCCTCCAGCCTCCGGTGCACGGCACGCACCAGGTCCTCGGAGAACAGCCCCCGGGCCACCCCCGACTGGTTCGTGGCCACGAAGGCGCCCATGCCGGCCGCGTTGATCCTCCGGATCGCCGCGACGCTGCGGGGGAGCAGGGCATAGCGGTCGAGGTGGACCATGTATCCCACCTCCTGGCTGACGGTCCCGTCCCGGTCCATGAACACCCCCGCACGGCTCATGCGAACACCTCCCCGCCGGCCCTCGACCCTCCCGCGGTCTCGGGCCGGGTCCGCCACCGCTGGTGCATCCAGAGCCAGTACTCCGGGCGCGCGCGGATCTGCGCCTCGATCAGGCCCGTGCAGCGGCGCGTGAGGTCCAGGGCGTCGGCCGCCCGGTCCTCGGTGTCCACGGGGAGGACCTCCGGCCGGTACTCGATCCGGTAACGCCCGTCGGCCTCCGGCCACGAGAACACCGGCAGCACCGGTGCCCCGGTCCGCACGGCGAGCACCCCCAGCGTCGGGGTCGTCGCCGCGGGACGGCCGAAGAAGTCGACGAACACGCGGCCCGCATCGCGGAAGTTCTGGTCGATCACGAGGGCCACCGATCGGCCCTCGCGGAGAGCCCGTAGGATGCCGCGGATCGCCGCGCGCTTGTGGATGACGCGGTTGCCGGAGCGCCGCCGGGCCCGGGCGAGCCGGCGCTCCAGCCACTCGTTGTCCAGCGGGCGGGTGACGACGTCCAGCGGGCGGCCCCGGAACCCCTGGGCGAGCCCCGCGAGCTCCCAGTGGCCGTAGTGGGCGGTGAACAGCAGGGCTCCCTTCCCCCGGGCCAGCGCGTTCTCGAGGTTCTCCCAGCCGTCGATGCGCACCCGCGCCGCGACCTCCTCGGCGTCGTAGGACGGGAACCGGAGCAGGTCCACGAGCACGGCGCCGAAGTGCCGGAAGGCCGCCCGGGCGATCTCGCGTCGCTCACCGGCGGAGCGCCCGGGCAGCGCCATCTCCAGGTTCCGCCGGGCCACCTCGCGGTGGCCCGCGTCGAGCCGGAACCAGAGCTCCCCGAGGGCGTGCCCGAGGCGGCGGGCGCCACCGGCCGGGAGTGCGGTGACCAGCGCCGCCAGGGTGCCCAGCGTGACGGCCTCGGCGCGGGCGCGGAGGGGATTCACGCCGCGGCCTCGGAAGCCAGGCGGTTCCTCAGGAAGCGGAGCAGCTGCCGCTCGTTCCAGACCGCCGCCCCGATCCGGAGGCGATGGGCGCCCAGGCGCCGGCGCTGCGGGGCGGTCAGACGCACGTGGTCCTTTTCGGTGGTCACGAGCAGGTCGGCGCCGCACCGACGGAAGCGCGCGGCCAGCTCCTCCGTCTCCGCGTCGGTGAACCAGTGGTGATCCGGAAACGGCGCGAACTCGAGCACCTTCGCACCCTGGCGCTCCAGATCCTGCAGGAAGAACCGGGGGCTGCCGATACCGCAGAACGCCGCGACGCCGGCGCCGCGCAGCGACTCCAGCTCCACGGGCGATCCGTCGGGGGCCAGCAGCCCCTGCGGCTGCGCCACCGTCTCGAAGAAGGGCGCCTCCGGGTTGAAGGGCCGGTAGATCCGCCGGATCGCGGTGGGATCCCCCATCCGGTCGCAGCGCGTCAGCAGGAAGGCGCCGGCCCGTCCCGCGGCCTCCAGCGGCTCACGCAGCCGGCCCGAGGGGAGCAGCCAGCCGGCCTCCGTGGGGTTCGTGGCGTCGATGACCAGAAAGTCGATCTGCCTTCCCAGGCGCATGTGCTGGAAGGCGTCGTCGGCGACGATCACCCGCGCCCCCAGCTCGATGGCGCGGCGCGCGGCGGCGACCCGATCCGCCGCCACGACCAGCGGCACCCCGGGCAGATGCGTGGCCAGGAGAAAGGGCTCGTCCCCGGCGCGGGAGACGTCGACCGCCGGTCCCTGGCCGTCCCCGCTGGAGACCACCGTCAACTCCGCCCCGCCACGCCGGCGGTACCCCCGGCTGACGATCCCGGGCCGCAGCCCGTCGGCCTCCAGGAAGCGGCAGATGGCCTCGACCAGCGGGGTCTTCCCGGTGCCGCCGACGCTCAGGTTGCCGAGGCTGATGACGGGGACCGGGAGCTCCTCGGTCCGGAGCCACCCCCGCCGGTAGGCCGTGGCCCGGAAGCGGACGGCGGCCCGGTAGACGCGCGACAGCGGCCACAGGGCCAGGCGGCCCAGCAGATGGTTCGGTGTTCCCAGCATTCTCCGCCTCCAGATGCCCCAGGATACACCGCGATGCCGGCCGCCTCAGCAGGAAACCGGCCCGAACCGGCGCAGGTACGGGGCCAGGTGCTCCAGGGTGCGCTCCAGGGCTCCGCGGTTGGCCTCCACGACCTCCCGGGCCGCACGGCCTGCGGCGGACCGCAGCTCCGCATCGTTACCGAGCCGCACCATCGCCTCCGCCAGCGCCGTGGTGTCCGCGACCTGAAATCCGCCTCCGCCCGCGGTCATCCGGTCGGCCACCTCCCGGAAGTTGTCCATGAACGGGCCGAAGATGACCGGCCGGCCGTGCACTGCCGGCTCCAGGATGTTGTGGCCGCCCGCCGGCACGAGGCTTCCGCCGACGAACACGACCGTCGCGAGGCCATAGAGCGCGGCGAGCTCGCCGAGGCTGTCGAGCAGGATGACCCGACGCTCCACCCCGGACCGGGCCGGCAGCTCGCTGCGGCGCACGAAGCGCTCCCCGCGGGCCTCCAGGAGGGAGGCCACGGCATCGAACCGCTGCGGATGCCGGGGTGCCAGGATCAGGAGCGCCCCGGGCAGCCGCCCCGCCGCCTGCCCGAACGCGTCCAGCACCGCCGCCTCCTCGCCCTCGACCGTCGAGCCAGCGACGCAGACGGTCTCGCCGGGCCGGAGTCCCAGCTCCGCCGCGAGGGGAAGGGGATCCGAGGTCGGGGCCGGCGCGTCGAACTTGAGGTTTCCGGTCACGACGATGCGCTCCGGCGGCATGCCCAGCTCCCGCATCCGGGCCGCGTCCTCGCCGGTCTGCATCATGGCCAGGTCCAGATGCCGCAGCACCCGCCGGAAGAAGAAGCGGGCCCGGCGGTAACGCCGGAACGCCCGGGGCGAGATGCGGCCGTTGACGACGACCGCGGGGATGCCCCGCCGTCCCAGTGCCCGCAGGAGGTTCGGCCAGATCTCCGTCTCCAGGGCGATGAACAGCGCCGGGCGCAGGTGGTCCAGCGTCCGCCCGACGGCGGAACCCAGGTCCAGGGGAAAGTAGAGCCGCGCCTCGGAGGTGCCCGCCAGCGTGCGCTCCGCGGTGGCCCGCCCCGTCGCCGTGGTGCTGGAGACGTAGATGCGGACGTCGTGGGTCCGGGCCCGGATCGCTCCGACCAGGGTTCCGGCCAGCATCACCTCGCCCACCGACACGGCCTGGATCCAGATCCCGGTGAGCTGGAACGGGTTCGCGTCCGCCGGGAGGCGACCCAGCCGCTCCCGCCAGCCGCGCAGGAAGCCGGGCTCCCGCAGGCCGCGCAGCAGGAAGTAGGGCACCCCGGCCACCAGGGCCAGGCGGATACCGATATCGTAGACGAGATACATGCGTTCCCGTAAGACGCTTACCATCAGCGATTTATGGCGGCCGAGTATAGCAATCGACGGGGGAGCCGTCAACCGTGGCCCGGATCCAGATAACGATGCAAAAACGTTGTATTGCCTATGTTTTATGTGATTTGCGGGTTTGCAACACCTGGCCGTGGTCATTATATTCCGGCCCGATCCCACTGGGAACGACGGGACCGGAGTCGACCCGATGGATGGAACGACCGACAAGAGCCGCACCCGGGCAACCTCCCGGCGCTCGTTGCGCTGGCGCGGGCTGGCGGTGCTCGCGGTGGGGATCGCCGGAACGTGGGCGACCGGGATCCTCGTGCTGGACCGGCACGTCCGCGAGCACGATCGACAGCATCTCCAGCGGGAGGTCCAGCTGGTCCGGCTCGGCATCGCCCGCAGGGCCCAGAGCACCCGGCAGGAGCTCCTGGGGGCCGCCGCCGGCCTGGTGGCCTCGCCCTCGCTGCGGCAGGCGGTGGCACAGCGGGATCGTCCCCGGGTGGCGGAGATCCTCGCCTGGCAGACGCAGCACGGATGGGCCTTCGTCCTCATCACGGACTACCTGGGACGCGTCCTCGCGGCGGCCGGCACCCCCCCGGCGGAACGGGATGTTCTCGCCTCCCCGGCGGTCGGAGCGGCGATCGCGGGCGAGGCCGGCGATGCCTTCTGGGAGGTGGGCGAGCGGGTGTTCCACGTCCGGCTGGAGCCGATCCAAGAGGAGGGGGAGGTCCTCGGTGCCCTGGCCCTCGGACGATCCCTGGATACGGGTTTCCTCGGCGTCCTGCGGGGCGGCACGCAGCCGCACCTCAGCCTGCGGGTCGCCGACCGCCAGGTGGCGGCCACGGCGCCGCTGGAGGCCAGGGATACGGTGGCCTCGGTCTCCCTGGGAGATACCGCGGACGGGCGTCCCGTGGCGCTGGATCTGCTGCCCGGGAGCCCCACGGAGGACACCTCGATCCCCTGGAAGGTCCTGACCGCGTCCGCGGGGCTCTGGCTGCTCGGCTCCACGGTCCTCGGCGGGATGCTCCTGCGCGCCCACGGCGACTCCCTCCGGGGGCTGGCCCGGGCGGCGGAGCGCATGGCGGACGGCGATCTGGAGACGCCGGTGACGACCGTGGCCTTCGAGGAGAGCGGAGTCATCGGGGACTCGCTCGAGGATCTACGGTCGCGACTCCGGCGCCGGGTGGAGGATGCCGAGGGCCGCTGCCGCGAGCTGACGGGGGCGCTCGAGCTCGAGCGCTGCATCGGCGAGCAGGCCGAGCAGCGCCTGGGCAAGGCCGAGGCGACCCTCCGGGAGCAGATCGGTTCGCGGGAGATGCTCCACGAGCTCAAGACGCCGGTGGCGACGGTGAACGCCACGATGGCGGGCATCCGGCACGGTCTCGCGGAGTGGACCGGGAGCCTGCAGGCCCTCGACCTGGCCTCCTTCGAGCCCGACGAGGCCCGGCTCTTCTTCGCCGCCCTGGAGGAGATGGAGGTGCGGGCGCCGCTGGGACCCCTGCCGCCGGCGGTCCAGGGGACCCTCGCCGACGAGCTGGCGCGCGCCGGGGTCCGCGACCCGGAAGGTGCCGCCCGGGTGCTCGTCCGCTCGGGCCTGGCCTCCCGGGCCGTCCGGCTGCTCCCCCTGCTGCGCCGGCGGGACGGTGCCGCGGTGCTCAGCGCCCTCAAGGCCTTCGGCCGTCTCCAGGTTCACCTGAGCTCGGGCCTGAAGGCGGCCGAGATGCTCTGCCGCATGGGAACCTCCCTGGGGCGTCTCCAAGGCCGGCGGGACGAGCTGGATCTGCGGGACGGCCTGGCGGATGCGCTGGCGCTGCTCGATCACGAGCTGCGGGGCAGGGTCGAGGTCCACGACGATCTGCCGGTCCTGCCGCCGGTGCGGGGGGACGCGGCCCAGCTCTGCCAGGTGTGGACGAACCTGATCCACAACGCGGTGCAGGCCATGGGCGACGGGGGCGGACGCCTGCTGCTGGACGCGCGGGAGGAGGGGGGCTGGCTCCGGGTCGGTGTCACCGACAGTGGACCGGGGGTGGATCCGGTGGTGCGCGGGCGGATCTTCGAGCCGCACGTGAGCACCAAGAGCCCGGGGGAGGGGACCGGCATCGGGCTGTCGCTGGTGCGCCGGATCGTGGAGAGTCACGGCGGACGCATCGCGGTCCACTCGATCCCCGGCCGGACGCGATTCGAGGTGAGCCTGCCCGTCAGCGGTCGCCGTGCCGCGGCGGCGACGGCATGAGCGCCGAGGGAGAGGAGCGGGACATGACCGACGAAGGGACGAGAGGTGAAGGCCGGCTCTTCGAGGGGCGCGGCTACATCGTCTGCGTGGACGACGACCTGGCGCTGCTGCAGACCCTCGAGGAGGAGCTCGGGGAGCACTTCGGCGAGTCGCACGAGGTGCTGGCGGTCACCTCCGCGGAGCAGGCCCTCGAATCGATGTACGAGCTGGCCCGGCAGGGAAAGCGATTCGAGGTCGTCATCTCGGACCTCATGCTGCCGGGAATGCACGGCGATCGAATGCTGGAGATCGTCAACGACCGCTTCCCCGGCGTCATCAAGGTGCTGCTGACGGGACACACCGACCTGGATGCCGCGCTCTACGCCATCGCGAGCGCCCGGATCGACAAGTACATCGCCAAGCCCTGGCAGCACGACGATCTCACCCTGACCATGGCCGCCCTGATCCAGCAGCACCGCCTCCGCCGTGAGAACGAGGCGCTCCTGGTGGATCTCCAGGACCGGAACCGGGAGCTCGCGGCGGCGCTGGAGGAGCTCCGGGAGGCGAAGGACCGGTCGGAGAAGGAGTTCCTCCTGTCGATCCAGTCCCTGGCGGTGGCCCTGGAGGCGAAGGACCGCTACACGGCGGGACACTCCGAGCGGGTGGCTCGCTTCTCCGTCCTGATCGGGCGGAAGATGGGGTTCACCCCGGAGGAGCTCGAGGACCTGCGCAACATCGCCCTGCTGCACGACATCGGGAAGATCGGGATGGCCGATGCCGTGCTCAACAAGCCGGGAGCGCTTACGGATCGCGAGTTCGCGATCCTCCGCGATCATCCGGTGATCGGGGCGCAGATCCTCTCGCCCCTGAGCAGCTTCGTGCCCTACATCCTCGCGACGAAGCACCACCACGAGCGCTTCGACGGGCGGGGCTATCCCGACGGGCTGTCCGGAAACGACCTTCCGCTGACCGTCTGGATCATCGCCATCGCCGACGCCTTCGACGCAATGACCTCCACGAGACCCTACCGCAAGGGAAAGCCGATCTCCTTCGCCCTGCAGCAGCTGCAGATGGGAAGGGGAACGCAGTTCCACCCGGACTGCGCCGACGCGTTCATCGAGCTCCTCCAGGAGAGGCAGATGATCCCGCAGGCCCAGGCGGCGTCGGACGTTCGTTGACAGCCGGGATCCGCGGTTCCTATAATCCTCGCCCCGGAGCGACCTCACGAGGGCCCCTGGCATGAACGACCAGCGGAACGAGCCCGGCCGCGAACGCCGTGGCCGGCTCCTGTACGTCCTCCTCTTCGCCCTCCTGTTCACGGGCTTCGTGCCCGTGCTGTTCGTCGCCCAGAAGCTGAACCGGCTCTACGAGGAGGAGCTGCGCTCCACCCTCGGCGAGAAGCAGTTCACCCTGGCCGCGGCCATCGCGGAGACCCTGGACACCCACGTGGACGGCGCGCGAGCCCGCGTCGCCGAGCTGGCGGCGGCCCTGGGGACGGTGGCGGAGCACTCCGGGTCCGGCGAGCAGCGGCGGCTGATCCGCGGGGGGGACTTCCTGGACGGCTTCGTCGGCGGCGACCTGATCCTCGTGCGCTTCGTGGACCGGCGGGACCGCACCTACGAGGCGGCCTCGCAACCCCGGATCCCGGACGCCTGGGTCGACCGGCTCGTGACGGGCGGCCGGGGCGACGGGGCGGAGCTCATCACGCAGCCGGTCTTCGTCCCGGAGGTGGGCATCCCGGTGCTGGCGATCAGCCGCCCGGTCCTGGCGGGGGGCCGGCTCTCCGGGGTGGTGACCGGGGTGTTCAACCTGGCCTCGATCTGGGACGAGCTGGTGGATTCCCTCAACGTCCCCTACACCGCCTACGTCCTCAACCAGGACGGCCATCTCGTCGCCCATACGGATCCGTCGCGGCTGGGCCAGCCGATGCCGCGGCACTACCTCGTGGAGCGCTTCCTGGGGCCCACCTCGAGGGATCGCGAGACGACCTCCTTCGTGGTGACCGGCGGATCCAGCGGCGACGTGCGGGTCCTCGGGACGAAGATGGCCACCCGGAACGGCTGGGGGGTGTTCGTCCAGGTCGAGGAGGCGCTGGCCTTCGCCCCCGCCGTCGCGGTCCGGGCGGAGGCCCGCAAGTGGGCCGGCCTGACCCTGGCCCTGGGCATCGGTGTCGCGGTGCTGTTCGCGGGCTACCTGACCCGCCCGATCCACCGCCTCGCGGCCGCGGCCCGGGCCTTCGCCGCCGGGAACCTGGAGACCCGCGTCGAGGTGTCCGCCCGGAACGAGCTCGGAGTCCTCGGGGACACCTTCAACTCGATGGCCTCGGAGATCCGCGATCAGCTCGACAAGCTGCGTGAGGCGGCGGTCGAGAACCGGGAGCTCTTCCTCGGCACCATCCGGGCCCTCGCCGTGGCCATCGACGAGAAGGACCCCTACACGCGGGGACATTCCGAGCGGGTGAACCGGCTCTCGCTGATCATCGGCCGGCACCTGGGGCTCGACGAGGCGGAGATGGAGGACCTCAACATCGGCTCGCTCCTCCACGACCTGGGCAAGATCGGCGTCGACGACCGCATCCTGCGCAAGCCGGCGGCGTTGACCGACGAGGAGTTCGAGCTGATGAAGCAGCACCCCGGGCGGGGCGCGAACATCCTGGCCGGCGTGAAGGCGCTGGAGCGCATCGTGCCCGCGATGAAG
>JASFRI010000167.1:0-8997 GCA_050115015.1 Acidobacteriota bacterium | reverse complement strand
CCGCCGGCAGGACCGGGCGTAGCAGGTCGGACAGCAGCGTCACGTTGCCGAGGTACGGCGGCAGCTCCAGGAAGCCCCCCACCAGCGAGAGGACGCCCAGGGCCACCACGGGGACGAGGAGGAGGGCTTCCCGGGAAGGTGCCGCGTCCTCGGAACCGGTCCCCAGGAAGACGACGAACAGCCAGCGGTAGGTGTAGAGGGCCGTCAGGACGACGCCCGCCAGGCCGGCCAGCCAGAGACCCGGCCCTCCCGCGGGCGACGCCAGGGTGTCCCACAGGATGCGCCCCTTGCTGTAGAAGCCGGCTGTGACCAGCGGGAGCCCCGCCAGGGCCGACCCCCCGATGAAGGCGCACCAGAAGACCAGCGGCATCCGCCGCCGCAGCCCGCCCATGCGGAAGATGTCGTGCTCCTCGTGCACGGCGAGGATCACGCAGCCGGCGACCAGGAACAGCAGCGCCTTGAAGAACGCGTGGGTGACCAGGTGGAACATGGCGGCGGTCCCTGCCCCCACGCCCAGGGCGAGGAACATGTATCCGATCTGGCTGATCGTGGAGTACGCCAGCACCCGCTTGATGTCCCGCTGGACCAGGGCGCTGCAGCCCGCGAGCAGTAGGGTGGCCGCCCCGATCCCGGCGACGACGTGCTGGACGGCCGGGGCGAGGCTGAAGAGAACGTGCAGACGGGCGATCAGGTAGACCCCCGCGGTCACCATCGTCGCCGCGTGGATCAGCGCGCTGGTCGGTGTCGGCCCCTCCATGGCGTCCGGCAGCCAGACCTGCAGCGGGAGCTGCGCGGACTTCCCCACCGCCCCGAGCAGCAGGAGGGCGGCGGCCGCCACCGCCACCGGGGAGCCGGCCGCCCATGCTTCCGGCGCCCGCTCGGCGATCTCCCGGATCCGCAGCGTGCCGAAGGCGTGGAACAGCAGGAACAGGGCCACCGCCAGCGCGGTGTCCCCGACCCGGGTGACGAGGAACGCCTTGCGGGCGGCGCGTCCCGCCGCCGCCCGGCGGTACCAGAAGCCGATGAGCAGGTAGCTGCACAGCCCCACCCCCTCCCAGCCGAGGTAGAGCAGGAGCAGGTCCCCGGCCAGCACCAGCACGAGCATCGACCCGACGAAGAGGTTCATCGTCGCGAAGAAGCGGCCGTACGCCTCGTCGTCGCGCATGAAGGCCACGGAGTAGATGTGGATCAGCGCGCCCACGCCGGTCACCACGAGCACCATCACCAGCGACAGGGAATCGAGACGGAGGGTGAATTCGACGTCGAGGCCGCCGACCTGGATCCAGGTCCCGAGGTGCTGCTGCAGGACGGTGCCGGGCTCCCGCAGGAGCGGGATGCCCGCCAGCAGACCGAGGATCGCCGCCACCGTCACGGACCCCGCACCGAGGAGCCCGATCCCCCTGCGGCTCCAGCGGGCTCCCCCCAGCGCCAGGATCAGGGCCCCCGCCAGCGGCACCGCGGGGATCGCCCCCAGGAGCGCGGTCACCGCATCACCCCCGCATCTCGCTGGCCGCGTCGGCGTCGAGGGACTTCCGCAGGGCGACGAGGCGCAGGACCAGCGCCAGCCCCACGGCCACCTCCGCGCCGGCCATGACCAGGACGAACAGGAAGAGGATCTGGCCATCCGGCTGTCCCCATCCCGAGCCAGCGGCGACGAGGGCGAGCCCGGCGGCGTTCAGCATCACCTCGACGGACATGAGCAGGAACAGGACGTTACGGCGCACCAGCAGCCCGACGACGCCGAGGGCGAACAGCACCGCCGCGAGCAGCAGCCCGTGCTCCATGGGGACCACCGTCATCGGCCCTCTCCACCGTGGTGGCGCCCGATGTGGAACGCGCCCACCAGGGCGGCCAGGAGCAGCACGGAGGCCAGCTCCACGCCGATCCGGTAGGGGCCGTAGAGCTCCCGGGCGACCTCCCCGGCCGGCACCACCGCGGGTGCGCCGGAGGGGAGCCCGACGCTCGTCAGCAGATAGGCGAGCTCCCCCGCCAGGACCAGGGCCAGCACCGCCGGGCCGGCCCAGGAGGCCCCCCGCAGCCAGCGACGCTCCTGCTCCTCCGACGCCCGGCCGGGGTTGAGGAGCATCACCACGAAGACGAAGAGCACCATGATCGCGCCCGCGTAGAGGATCACCTCCAGCGCCGCCACGAACGGCGCCCCGAGGGTGAACAGCACCAGCGCCACCGCGAGCAGGGAGACGATCAGGTAGAGCAGCGCATGGACCGCCCGGGTCCGGGTGATCATTCCCAGCGTGGCCAGCACGGCGACGCCACCGCTGATGTAGAAGATCGTCTCCATCTCCTCTCTCCCCTCCGCTAGGGCAGCAGGCTCCGCAGGTCCGTGGGCGGCGCCTCGCGCTCCGCCTCCCCCTTCCCCTTGCCGGCGATGGCCACCCCGGCGACGCGCCAGTAGTAATAGCCGGGGTATTTGCCCTGTCCCGCGATCAGCAAGTCCTCCTTCTCGTACACGAGGTTCTGCCTGCGGTACTCCCCCATCTCGAAGTCCGGCGTGAGCTGCACCGCGTAGGTCGGACACGCCTCCTCGCACAGGCCGCAGAAGATGCAGCGGGAGAAGTTGATGCGGAACCACTCGGGAAAGCGCCGGCCGTCCGCATCCTCGGTGGCCTGCAGGGCGATGCAGTCCACCGGACACGCGACGGCGCACAGATAGCAGGCGACGCAGCGCTCGCCGCCGTCGGGGTCCCGGCTCAGCACGATACGGCCGCGGTAGCGCGGCGCCAGGTAGGGTCGTTTCTCCGGATAGCCGACCGTGACCTTCTTCCGGAACAGGTAACGGAAGACCCCCCAGAGCGATCGGAGCACGCTCAGCATCGGATCGGAATCTCTCCTTTCCCTGCCCACGGCCTCATGCGCCGCCTCTCGTGGCCAGGACCACCGCTCCCGTCACCAGGAGGTTCAGCAGCGCCAGGGGCAGGCAGACCTTCCAGGCCCAGCCCATCAGCTGGTCCAGGCGGGGGCGGGGGAGGCCGGCGCGGAGCAGGATGAAAAAACAGACGAAGAACCCGCACTTGAGGAGGAACCAGGCGGGAGGGGGCAGCAGGCCCGGACCGAGCCAGCCGCCGAAGAACAGCACGGTGATCAGCGACGACACCAGCAGGATCGCCATGTACTCGCCGATGAAGAACATCCCGAACTTCATCCCCGAGTACTCGGCATGGTAGCCGGCCACCAGCTCGGCCTCCGCCTCGGGAAGATCGAAGGGCAGGCGGTGCGACTCGGCGATCCCGGCGACGAGGAACAGCACGAACCCGAGGAACTGCGGGACGACGAACCACATCCCGCGCTGCGCCTCCACGATGTCCTGCAGGCGGAAGGAGCCGGCCATCATGACGACACCCATCACGGACAGGCCGAGGAAGACCTCGTAGCTCAGCATCTGGGCGGCCGCCCGCAGCCCGCCGAGGAGGGAGTACTTGCTTCCGGACCCCCATCCCGCCAGGACCACGCTGTACGCGCCGAGGGACGACATCGCGAGGACGAACAGCAGGCCGACGTCGAGGTCCGAGACGGCGCCTCCCGAGTACACGGGGATCACGGCGAAGGACAGGAGCACGGTGACCATCACCACCGCGGGCGCGATCACGAAGACCGGCCGGTCGGCGAAGGGCGGGATCCAATCCTCCTTCATCAGCATCTTGATGGTGTCGGCGGCGACCTGGAGCACGCCGAAGGGCCCCACCCGGTTGGGGCCGCGGCGCTCCTGCAGGAGCCCGAGCAGCCGGCGCTCCAGCCAGACGAGGGCCCCCGCTCCCGCCAGCACGCCGCCGAGAACGGCGCCGATGAGGATCAGGGGTTCCCAGGGGGCGTTCATCGATCCGCCTCCGGCTTCCGGATCGCCGCCGGCGCGGGCAGTGGCAGCCCCGCCAGGCCGGGCAGTCCCGCCGGCAGGCCGGCCACCCCGCGGGGCAGGCCCGGCAGGATGCGCGCCGGGAGCCGCAGCGGCGTCCCGTCGATCTCCAGGCGGAGCTCCTCGCCCCCGGAGACGCCGAGGGCGGCCGCGTCGCCGGTGCCCAGGGCGACGTAGGGATCGGGCGCCAGCGCCTGCACCGCCGGCGCCTCGCCGCTCAGCTCATCGGATCCGAACAGGTGGTGCAGGGGGATGACCTGCCACTCCCCCTCCCGCGGCGCCGGCGCACCGTCCGCGGGCCGCAGATACTCCCCACCGCCGTCCCCCTCGAGGAGGCGGACGGTGGGCTCCCGCGGCTCGAGCCTGCCGCCGACCTCCCGCTGCCGGAGGAAGGTCGCCTGGATCGAGTTGAACCCCGGTGTCCAGAAGAACGCGTTCACCCGGGGCGGCCGCGGCACCGGCGCCCCCTCCATGGAGAACGCCAGGGGCGCGTCTGGATCCCGCGGCGGCCGCGTCTCCCGCACATCCCGGTCGGCCCGCATCGCCGTGCGCCCGCTGTAACGGTGGGGCTGGCGCGGTGCCTTCGGGTCCGACGGGTCCGGGATCACCCCCGCGACGGCCCGCAGGGCGGGGATCTTCCGGGCCAGGGCCGCCGTCACGTCGTCCAGGCGCTCCCACCGGTCCATCTCCTCGGACCCGATCCTCCGGCCGGCGTCCCGGAGCCAGCGCCAGCTGGGACGGACGGCCTCCTCCGGCGCGATCGCCCCGTAGAAGCGCTGGGCGCGGCCTTCCCCGCTGACCAGGGTCCCGTCGGTCTCCGCGAAGGTCCCCGCCGCGAAGTGCAGGTCGGCGAGCTCCCCGGTGCGATGGGCCAGACCGTCGAGGACCACCACCTGCCCCGCCGCTTCCAGGAGGGCCTCCGCCCGCCGGGGAGGCAGTCGCCGGAACAGGTCATTCTCGAGCACGATCAGCACGTTGGCCTCGTTCCGCTCGACGATCGCTGCGGCCTCCTCCAGCGGCCGCCCCCCGAGGGAGACGAGTCCCAGGGAGTTGCACTCGGGGACGACGAACCCCACCGTCACCGGCCTCCCCCTGCCCTGGAGGGCGCGGGCGACGTTGATCGCCGCGCTCACCGTCGAAGCGTCCTGCAGGGAGCTGCCCGCGATCACCACCGGCCGCTCCGCGTCGACGAGCGCCTGCGCGATCTCGCCGGCCAGCGCGGTCTCCCCGGAAGCCAGGTCCTCCGCCGCGGGGGCCTCCGGATCGAGGGCGTGGGCCACCGCGTTGCCGAGCAGGGCGATCCCGGCCGGCGACAGCCGGTGGGACGTCGCCACGTCGTCCAGCTTCGTGGGCTGCGGCGTGGCCACGTAGATCGGCCCGGTGTCGTCCTGGATCGCCTCCCGCACCGCCTGATCGTGCCAGCGTGGGATCTGCAGCGCATCCGCCCGCCGCATCGGCCCCCGCCGGGCGGCCTGCCGGACCGCCAGCGCCATCCGCGGCGCCGTCTGGGTCAGGTCCTCGCCGAGGACGAGCACCGCGTCGGCCCCCTCGATCCCGCGAAGGGTCGCCGGCGGAGGCCCCTCCCGCATCCCGTCACGCAGGATCCGGAGCACCGCCGCCTCCCGGTCCGGGATGCCCAGGAAGAACCGCTCCGGACCGGCCAGCTGCCGCAGGGCGAAGTTCGCCTCCAGCGAGGCGCGGGGGGAGCCGATGGCGACCACCCTCTCCGGCGAGGCCAGCAGTCCGGCCAGATGGGCCACCGCGGCGTCGCCGCTCACCGGCTCGTGCCCGTCCTCCCGGCGGAGGAGGCACCGGCGTATCCGGCGGCGGCTGTTGACGAACTCGTAGCCGAACCGGCCCCGGTCGCAAAGGAAGAAGCCGTTGACCTCGTGGTGGTAGCGATTCAGGACGCGCCGCAGGGATCCGTAGCGCTCGCCCACCGTCGTGCTGCAGCCCAGGCCGCAGTGCACGCAGACCGAGGGGGCCATCTGGAGGTCCCACTTGCGGGTGTAGTGACTCCGGAGCGTCGCGTCGGTGAACACCCCCGTCGGGCAGATCTCCACCAGGTTGCCGGCGAACTCGCTCTGCAGGACGCCGTCCTGCTCGCGACCGAAGTACACCAGGTTCCGCCCGCCGAAGGCGTGCAGATCTTGTCCGCCGGCGTGCTCGCGATAGAACCTAACGCAGCGATAGCACTGGATGCAGCGGTTCATCTCGTGATGGATCAGCGGACCGAGGTCCTGGTTCTCGAAGGTCCGCTTCCGGCCCTCGTACCGCCGGTACCGGTGGCCGGACATCACGGTCATGTCCTGCAGGTGGCACTCGCCCCCCTCGTCGCAGACGGGACAGTCGTGGGGATGGTTCAGCATCATCCCCTCGATGACGCCACTGCGGAACTCGCGGGCCTCGGGGTCCTCGATGGCGATGCGGGTGCCGTCCTTCGCCGGCGTCATGCAGGCCATGACCAGCTTCCCCTGCTCGTCGTCCTCGTCCCGGAACTGCTTCACCGCGCACTGCCGGCACGCCCCCACCGAGCCCAGGGCCGGGTGCCAGCAGAAGTACGGCAGATGCAGGCCCAGGGACAGGCACGCGTCCAGCAGGTTGCGATCGCCGTCCACCTCGTACTCCAGGCCGTCGATCCGGATGGTCGCCACCTTCAGCTCCACGGGCAGGCTCCGGCGCTCACGTGACGCCGGAAGTCCTCGCGAAAGTGGCGTATCGCGCTCCCGAGGGGCGCCACGGCGCCGGGGGCGAACGCGCAGAACGTGTTTCCCGGGGCATTGAGCCGCACGATGGACTCGAGCTTGTCGAGATCCTCCTCCCGGCCCTCCCCCTCCTCCAGCGCGGTGAGGACCCGCTCCGCCCAGGACGTCCCGCTCCAGCAGGGGGTGCACCAGCCGCAGGATTCCCGGGCGAAGAAGCTCTCCAGCACCCGGCACATCCCCACCGGACAGGTGCCGTCATCCAGGACGATGGCCGTTCCGGTACCCAGACGGCTTCCGGCGGCCTCCATGCCGTCGAAGTCCATGGGGGCGTCCAGGTGCTCCGCGGTCACGAAGTCGGTGGACGCGCCCCCCGGGAGCGCACCGCGGAACTGCACGCCGTCCCGCATGCCGCCGGCGTGATCCTCGAGGATCTCCCGGAGGGGGGTCCCCATGGGCAGCTCCCAGAGCCCCGGGCGCTTCACCTTGCCGCTGATCCCGTAGAGCTTCGTGCCCGCGTCGTCGGTGCGGCTGAGACCCCGGAACCAGTCGGGGCCGTTCGCGAGGATGTGGGGCACGTTGCAGAGGGTCTCGACGTTCTGGACGATGGTGGGCTTGCCCCACAGCCCCACGGTCTGCGGGTAGGGCGGCTTCGCCCTGGGATTGGCCCGCTTGCCCTCCAGGGCGTTGAGCAGCCCCGTCTCCTCGCCGCACATGTACCGGCCGACGCTGATGTGGAGGTGAACCTCGAGGTCCGTCCCGGAGCCCTCGATGTCCCGGCCCAGGAGGTTCGCGTCCCGGGCCTCGGCGAGGGCCCGGCGGAGGCAACGGGCCGCCCCGAAGTACTCCCCCCGCAGGAAGATGTACGCGACGCCCGCCTGCAGCGCGTGGGCGGTGCAGAGGATCCCCTCGATCAGCTGGTGCGGATCCCGCTCCATGAGGAAGCGGTCCTTGAACGTCCCCGGCTCCATCTCGTCCGCGTTCGCCACCAGGTACTTCCGCCGCGGGGCGTCGTCCCCCATCGGCACGAAGCTCCACTTCATCGCGGTGGGGAACCCGGCCCCCCCCCGGCCGCGGAGCTTCGAGGCCTTGATCCGCTCCTGCACGTCCTCGGGGTTCATCTTCAACGCCGTCCGGGCGCCCCGGTAGCCGCCCCGGCGCACGTACTCGTCGAGCCCCACCGGCTCGCCATCCGGCCGCACGTTGCGGGTGAGAGGACGCTCCTCGGCCATCTAGCGGTACTCCTGCAGGACGGCGTCGACCCGTTCCGGATCCAGGTCGTGGTGGAGGTCGGAGCCGACCAGCATGGACGGGGCGTGGTCGCAGTCCCCCAGGCAGACGATGGGGAGGAGTGTGAACTTCCCGTCGGCGCTGGTCTCCCCCGGACGGATGCCCAGCCTCTCCTCCAGGTGCCGGCGGATGCGGTCGGCGCCCAGCAGCCAGCAGCTGACGCTATCGCACAGGAAGATGACGTTCCTGCCCACGGGCTTCCGGAAGAGCAGATTGTAGAACGTCGCCACGCCGTCGAGCTCCGCGGGGGCCAGGCCCAGCAACGCGGCCACGTCCTGCAGCGCCTCGTCGGAGACCCAGCCCCGGTGCCGCTGCACGATCCGCAGGGCCTCGAGGCCCACGGCCCGGCGGGTCGGGTAGCGCTCCATCTCCTCCTCGATCTCCCGGCGTTCCTCGTCACGCAGCATCTCGGCTCTCCCGGCTAGCGGTCGATGTCCGCCAGCACGAAGTCCAGGCTCCCCAGGACGGCCAGCAGGTCGGGGACCAGCCGGCCTCGGCACTGCATCGGCAGCGTCTGCATGTGGGCGAACGACGGCGTCCGGATCCGGGTGCGATAGCTGACCGTGCTGCCGTCGCTGATCAGGTAGTAGCCGTTGTTCCCCTTCGTCCCCTCGATCGCCCCGAGAGCCTCTCCCGGCGGGATCACGGGGCCCCAGCTCACCGAGACGAAATGCGCGATCAGGGTCTCGATGTCGTGCATCGTGTACGGGTCCTTCAGGGGCGGCACCGCCAGCGGGTGACGGGATCGGTGCTCCCCGGGCGGCATGTCGCGGACGCATTGCTCGAGGATCTTCAGGCTCTGACGGATCTCCTCGATGTGGACGCTCGCCCGGTCGAAGCAATCCCCGCGGGTACCGGTGGGAACGTCGAAGTCGAACTGGTCGTACATGGAGTAGGGCCGCTTCTTCCGGAAGTCCCACTCGAGCCCGCAGGCCCGGAGCATGGGCCCGGTGACCCCCCACTCCACCGCCTGGTCCACGGTCAGCTCCCCCACGCCGCGGGTCCGGGCCTGGAAGATCCGGTTGGCCAGGACGATCGTCTCGTGCTCCCGGAGCCGCCGGCGCATGTACCGGATGAACTCCCGGAACATCCGGTCCCAGCCCTCGGGCAGGTCCTGGGCCACGCCGCCCAGGCGGA
>JASFRI010000166.1:0-9011 GCA_050115015.1 Acidobacteriota bacterium | reverse complement strand
AGAGACCCCACATCTTGTGGATCTCCGGGGACGGAGGCCTCCGTCCCCGAGAATCGGTCGGGTGTCGCCGGGCGTGCCGTGCGTTGCCGCGGATCAGTCGGGGTACGTCTGGAGGGTGACCTGGAACGAGTCGACGGCGTCGAGGAGCCCCGGCTCGACCTTGGAACCGAACCGGATCTTGTTCTTCTGCTTCTCCTCGACCTTGCCCTTGCCGGTGATCAGGGCGACCCGGTTCCCCTCGGCGTCGAGCAGCGTGATCTGCAGGTCCACTTTCTGGTCTTTCCCCTTGTCGCAGAAGACCAGCGCGGTGGCGGATAGCTTGGTTTCCGACACCTTGAACTCGATGGTGCGGAGCGTCACCAGACCGTCCCGCTGTCCCACGAGAACCTCCCCACCCGGCACGAATGGAAGGGGATCCACCGATGCCGAGTCGGCGATGGCGGGGCCGAAAACCAGACAGCACAGGAACGCGGCAAGCAGCATCCTTCGGTACACGACTGGACCTCCTCCCCCCGCCATCGAAGGAATGTAGATTGCGGCGCCCGGCCGGACAACGTCGCACACGGGAACGAGGCCCCATTCCCGCGCGGGAGGTCGGGCGGGAATACATCACTTCACAAAACCCCCGGAGATGCGGCGGCTATCGCCCGGGCCCTGCGTCCCGGCGGGGTGCTGGCCGTCGTCGAGATCCGGCCGCAGCGCCACTGGGACCGGCTCGAGGGCGTGCCCGAGCGCGAGGGTCACGGGATCTCGCTCCCGGCGCTCATCGAGGAGATGGAGCGGGATGGCTGGACGCCCGTCGAGCGCCACGACGAGTGGGAGGCCGGCTCCGACCACTACTGCGTCGTGTTCTCGCCGCCACCGAAGGCGCCCCGACAACACGATCCGGAGGTGCAACTCGCGCTGCGGCCGAGGTCATGACTCGGATGGGCTCATGCGGTTTCAGAACCCGATGACGAACCAGAGGTAGCCCCACTGGGTCGGATCCGGCCCGCGGGTGGTCCGTGCGAAGTGTCCGGGCTCGAACCAGCTGACCCCCGCCTCGACCTTGGCGTTCTTCATGAACGCGTAGCGGTAGTTGAGGTCCAGCTCCCAGCCGACGCTGCGACCGGCCCCTCCCGTGGGGTCGAAGCCCAGGACGATGCCCGCCGCGTTCTTCCATGCGCCGCCGGGAGTCTCGAGGGAGAAGCGATGGATCTTCGCCTGCCCCCAGTGCTTGCCCTCGCCGAACTGGGATCCGAAGTAGTAGCTCCGGATGTTCCGCCAGCCGAACAGATCCGCATATCCGTAGTGCATGTGATTGGTCGGGAAGAAGTTGAAGAACTCCTCCCGCTTCCCGTCGGTGGAATCGCGGTCGCCGGTGGCGAAGTCGTAGCCGGCGAACGGACGGATCTTCCGCTCGTCTCCGAACGTGTAGCCGACCACCAGGGCCGCCGCCCAGGCGGACAGGTCGTCGCCGGTGACGTCGCCCGTCTCGTAGACCCCCTCGAACTCCAGGTCGACGCGGCCGAAGGTCTGCGTCGTCCGGTACCCGAACGCGTGGATATCCGTGGTCCCCGTCGTGCCCGCGATCTCGCCGGGCCTTGGGACGCGATCCGTGAAGTTGAGCCAGTACCCCTCGGAGGTGGCTCCGGGGCGGCACTCGCCGCTCGCATACACCCCCGCGAGGGTCGCGTTGTCGGTGCGCACCGAGCCGCCGACCGGCGTGAACTGGCTCCGGATGAGCGCCCCGAGCACGTCGACCCGGAATCGATCTCCCTGGTAGCGCACCTGGACCCCGTCGAAGGACCGGCCGGTGTTCACCCAGTCGAGGTTCCCGAGGATCCTCTGCTTCCCGTAGACCCACTCCTGCCGCCCAACCCGCAGGCTCCAGCCCCGCTCCCGCTGGCGCCAGATGTCCACGTAGCCCTGGTGCAGGTCGAGGTTCTGGTCGTTCGCCGCGGTCGCCGCCTCGTCCCCGAACAGCCGGGCGTCCTGTGCCTGGAAGTAGAAGGCGTAGTCCTGCTGGATCCGGACGCCGAATCCCACCCGGAGCCGGGAAGCCACGTAGAAGGTGTTGTCGTCCTCGGCTTCGTCGAGGTCCAGGTCGTAGCGCCATTCCCCGCGGAACCACGCCTGGCCGTCCACCCACCAGTCGAGCTTCCCGCCACCGGTGCCGCCCTCGGCGGCGGGCCCCACGGCGGTCAAGGCCGCGCCCGTGGAGAGCACGACCATGACGAAGAAGGTCTTCAGGTACCGCATGCCATCCCCCCTGCGAACCCGGGGCCGCGTCACCCGAGATCGTCCGGAATCCGAGGCCCCACGCTCGCCGCGGGCCGGACCTCGAGGGCCGTGGGCTCCGCGGTGCAGATGTAAACGCACATACCGCAGCCGACACAGGCGTCCTCGTTCACCTGCGGCCGCCGCCCCTCGAACCGCAGGACGGAAGGCCCCAGCGGACACTCCTTCACGCAGTAGTCGCAGGGCTGCCCCTGCACGCTCCAGCAACGTTCCGCCAGCAGGCGCGCCGTCCCCATGCGTACCTCGCGGCGCGGGACCGGCGTCAGCGCACCCGAGGGACAGGCCGCCGCGCAGGGAAGACCGTCACAGAGCCGGCAGGCCCCACCCCGAGGCAGGATCCCGGGCGTCCCCGCCGCATCGCCGTAGGCGGGCCCGAGCGGCAGGATGACGCCGTACGGACAGGCCTCCCGGCAGGCGCCGCAGCGCTCGCAGGCCGCCAGGAAGCGGTCGTCGGGGCCGGCGCCGGGGGGACGCAGGAATGCCGGCAGGCGCTCCTTCGCCACCTGCGGGGCCGGGAGGAGCTCCGGTTCCGCCGAGAGACGATCGATCCAGCGGGTGAACAGCTCCCGCCGTGTCATCCCGGGAAGGCTCATAGCCCGGTCCTCATCTCCATCGGCTGCGCCAGGAGCCAGAGATTCGCGAGCGTCGCGAGAAGCAGGAACCCCGCGATGGCGACTCGCGGCGCCAGAAGCCCGGCGCCGGTTCCCTCCAGCCTCCGGTGGGCGCGCTCGGCCGCCCGCAGCGCCCAGCACAGGCCGAGGAGCACTAGGAGGATCTGCGTGGCCCAGATCCAGGAGGGGCCCACGAGTGGGCCGGGATGCCATGCGGCGGTGCCCAGCAGATCGCGGCCGGTTCCGAAGGGATCGGACAGCACCGGCAGGAGTTGCCCCGCCTCGGCGAGGAAATGTCCCGCGTTGTGCGCGAGGTGGTAGGTGAGCGCGATGGCGATCAAGGGATAGGCATAGCGAATGGCCGCGGCCGACCGGGCTCCACGGCGTCCCACGGCCGGAAGGAAGCGAGCCGCGAAGCGGCTGAACAGGAGATACGTGAGCGCCGGGAGCACGAGGATCGTCGCCATCCCGAGGGAGAACACCGCGAGGTAGCGCAGGCCGGTCGCGCCGCGCAGCCAGGCCAGGGCCTCTCCCCAGGCGGGCGTCATGGTCAGGCCGTGAAACGACGTCAGCGAGAGCAGGACCACCGCGAGGATCGCCTCGTCCCGGCGCGCGGGCCCCGGCGCATGCAGGTCGGCCGCCCAGCCGCGCACGTTGATGGCGACGTTGTCGTGGGGGCAGGACTTGACGCATTCCGTGCAGACCGTGCAGTAAGCGTTGGTCCGCATCGTCGGGAGATACTGTCCCGTCGGGCAGGGATAGCCGGCACCGTTGCCACGGAAGCATTCCTGGGTCGTGCAGCCCCGGCAGATCTCCGGCTCCCGGGCGCGCACCTCCACCGGCGCGAGCATGCTGTAGAGCCCGCAGATCCGCCCGATCAGGCAGCCATAGCGGCAGAAGGAGCGCCGCTCGAACAGCAAGGCCGGGATCACGGCCAGCAGCACCATCAGCAGCCCGAGGATGGCCGTGGCACGCGGGCTGCGCGTCACGCCGAAGCCCAGTTCGAGCCAGGTCAGCCCGACGAACAGGACCGTGGCCGGATAGACGTTCCGCAGCCACCGGGGCCAGGGAAGCTCCAGCGCCAGGGGCTCCAGCGGACGGCGCCGCCAGAACGAGAGTCGTCGGATCCAGGACGCCAGCGCCTCCCAGGGACAGACCAGACACCACATCCTGCCCAGGAGCACGATGTCCACGATCAGGAGCGTCCACCAGATCGTCCAGGTGAGGACCGTGGCGAGGTTCCGCTCCGCGACCGGGGAGCCCAGGAACCCCGCGGAGAGGATCAGCAGCAGGAGCAGCACCAGGGGGAGCTGCAGGCCGAACTGGAAGGGCCGCCGACGTACCAGCCGGCGGAGCGGCCCGAGAGACAGGACATCGAAGCGCCATCCACGGCCGCCGGAGCGGAACCACCGAGGACCGCGCCAGAGGGCCCAGAGCGCCAACGCGAGGGCGATCCCCATCGAGGCATGGAAGGCCACCGGAGGAACTCCTTGCATCGCGCAGTGGTCTCCGTCGGCCATGGCAGCCGTCGCGACCGTCTCGGCTGCCGGAGGCCCGCCTTCCGGGTGGTGCTCGCACTGGGACGTCGCCGGCGCCATCCCGGTCTGCGGACGGTCGGTTCCCGGAGAGCGGCTCACGATGCCCTCCGACCGACCAGAGGCCGGAAGGCCGTCCGGCGGCGCGCCACGGCCACCCCGAGGATCGTGACGGCCAGCAGACCGGCGGCGCCGAACACGAGCGGCCGATCGTCGGTCCTTCCGATGGTGACGGGAAACGGGATCGTCTCCACGCCGTCGGGCCCCGGGAACCGCAGCCGCACCTCGTAGGCCTCCGCCTCCGGGAAGGTCAGGAAGAACTTGTAGTCGTTGGCCTCGGGGCCGGTCCCCGTGCGGATCTCCAGAGGCGGCCCGACCGGGATCGCCGACCGCAGGAACCGCCTCCGGAAGACCTCGAGCCGGAGCGGCGCCCGGTGGACCTCGCCGGTCTCCCGATCGTGGACGTAGAGCTTGAACCGCACTCGCTGCCCCGGCTCCGGGATGCCCGGGAAGTGCGTGAAGTTCAGCTCGGTCGTTCCGACCTGGGCGAGGACCTCCACGTAGGGAATCTGGGGATAGTTCTCGTCGTACCGGTAATGGGGAATGCCCAGGATGTGGTGCGCCAGGGCGAAGGACGTGGCCAGGCACGTCAGCCCCGCACAGATCAGGATCCGGCCTCGCGGTCTCATGGCTTCCTCATTCCGCCCGCACCCTGCCGGTGTCCGGCGGAAACGGCGGCTTGACGGCGATCGCCTTGTAGCGGATCGGGCAGACCTCGACGCACAGGCCGCAACCGATGCAGCTCTCCGCATGGACCGTGGGCCGGCCCTGGTGGTCGACCGTGATCGCCTCCTGTCGGTACGGACAGACGGTGAGGCAGGCGCCGCACCAGCTCGTGCGCGTCCAGGGCAGGCAGATCTTGCGATCGATCACCGCCACCCCCATCCGCACCCCCTTCCGGATCGCCTCGCGATCGTCGGGGATCGGGTTCAACGCCCCCGTTGGGCAGGCCGGGCCACACTGCATGCAGACCACACAGGCGTTGATCCACGGCAGGATGTACGGTGTGCCTTCCGCGCTCCAGACCGGCGCCTCGAGCACCTCCCTTTCCAGGGCGCCGGGAGCCCGAAGGAGGGGCGGCTGCGCCGCCTCGATCCGATCGGGAAACCGGATGCACATCACCGGGCAGACCTCCGCGCACAGGAAGCACCGGGTGCAGGCCGCGCGGAACGCAGCCTCCGGGAGCGCCCCGGGCGGGCGGAGCGGGTGCTGTCCCGTCGGCGCCACCTCGACGGAGGCAAAGCCGGCCTGCAGCCGTCGCAGGCCGACCAGGCCCGCGGCGCCGGAGGCAAGCCCGACGCCGATCCGTCCGAGCCGTCCGAGAAACCCCCTCCGGTTCAACTCGCTCCTCCCTCACGACCGGGCGGTCCCGTCGTGACCGCAGGCCCGGAGCTGCACCAGGTCCCGGCCATCGCGGGGCGGCCGGCCCCAGCGCCAGACCAGGGCCCGGCTGGTGCAAGAGCGGACACACAGGCCGCAGTTGTTGCACTCGGCGCCCATCTTCCCGTTCATCGGATCCAGCCCGAACTCGCAGACTGCGTTGCACAACCGGCATTCCGTGCAGGCGGCGCTGTCGAGCTTGAGCCGCAGCAGCCGCCAGCGTCCCAGCCCCGAGAACAGCGCCCCGCCGGGGCAGACATAGCGGCACCAGAACCGCTCCGACACGAACATCTCGAAGGTGACGATGAGCAGCAGGAACCATGCCCCCGCTCCGAATGCGCCGAAGGTGATCCAGAGATAGAGCTCGCTGCTCAGGACGCGCGGCGGATAGACCGCGGCGAACACCTGGGTTCCCAGCAGGATCGCGGCAAGAGCCCCGAGTCCGAGGACGACGTACTTCAGGGAGCGCGCGAAGCGGACGTCGGTCCGGATGCGCATCCATCCGCGAAGGCGATTGGACACCTCGAACAGCAGGTCCGCGGGACAGATCCAGCCGCAGTAGATCCGCCCCAGGACCAGGGAAAGAAGCACCGGGATCAGCGCCGTCCAGACGAACGCGTCGAACCAGACACCGGATGCCGCGATGAAGTCCGCCACCGCGAGCGGGTCGGAGATCACCAGGGGCCCCAGCTTCAGGGTCCATACGGAGCCGCGCACGGCCTGCGTGATCCGCCGCGAGCCCTCGACGTCGCCGACGAGGCCGTCGATGGCCCGTGTGTCCCACCTCGAGGCGATCCCCACCTCGTCCCGCTGGTTGCGGAGGTTGTCGTAAACCGACAGGGACGGGATGACGAAGAGCAGCAGGAGGACCGTGACCTGCAGGGAGCGCCGGAGCGTCTGCAGGCGCCGGCCCGGGCCCCGGAAGTGACGCGGGCGCCTCACGTTCTCCTCCCGGCGGACCGCGGACGCACCCGGAGCGCCTGGGGCATGTGAACGCAGGCCTGCTCGCAGAGACCGCAGCCGACGCAGCGCTCCGGATCGAGCACGGGCTTCTCCCAGTTGTCCGCCCGCAGCGCCACCCCTTCGAGCGGACAGGCCCGGATGCAGATGCCGCAGACGTAGCCCTGGTAGGAATGGCAGATGTTCCGGTCGAGGGTCGCCGTCCCCATCTTCACGGCCTCCCAGATCCGCGGGTGGTCGGCATCCACGGGCTGGAGGGCACCGGACGGGCAGTTGTTGTTGCACTTCTGGCAGAGAATGCAGGCCTTCTCCCGGGGGACGATGTAAGGGGTACCCCGGGCGTCGGCGGGGCCCTCGGGCCCCACGAAGCGGATGCAGGAGTTCGTGCAGTTCTCGCCGCAGCGATGACAACGAATGCAGCGGCGGCGGAATTCCTCCTCGTCCACGGCTCCAGGCGGCCGGAGGTAGCGGGTCCCGGCGGCGGTCGCGACGCTCACGTAGCCCGGCATTCGGGCCCGCTGCAGGCGGCCGAGAACGGCAAGACCGGTAAGAACGGCGGCACCCTTGAGCACCTCGCGGCGCCGCCGGGACGGAACGGCCTGCGAAGAGCCGCCCACGCCCTCAACCTCGCGACGCGTGCGGATCCCCCCGGCCGCTTCCGGCCGCGCACCGCGTCTGTCTGGAGTCTTGCCGGTCATGTCACGGTCAGGCGGAGCGGACCTTCTCGATCCGGGCCGCCAGCTTCTTGTAATCAGCCTGCCCGCTCACCGGGTCCCAGCCACGATGAGACGTCTCGTTCACCAGCCAGTGATTCTCGATCGGATCGGCGGAGTCGGCGACCGAGAGATTCCAGGGGCTGAAGATCATCCCGACCTGGACGTTATTGCGGGCCGGGCGCACCTTCGAGTTCGCCCCGTCGATCTGTGCGCGCCCGACATAGCTTCCCCGCCGGGTGGACACGCGAATCCAATCGCCGTCCTTGATGCCGTAGTTCTCCGCGTCGCGGGGATGCATCTCGACGTACTGCTCCGGAACCAGCCGGCGGGTGGTCGCGCCCCGGATGGTCTTCGCCGTGTGGAAGTGCTCGTACACCACGCCCAGAAGCAGCCAGAACGGATATCGGTCCTCCGGGACAAGGGCACCGGGCTTCCCGGCCCATTCGAAGTCGGGCAGCTCGGGGGTCAGACCTCGATCTCGGATCGCCACCAGGTCCTCGATGTGATCGATGGTGTAGTGGTCCGGCTTCACCCCGTAATCCCGGAGCTTCGCGATATAGCGCTCCCGATCGCGGTAGTCCTGCTCGCACAGCTTCATCAGGGCCTTGCCCGAACCCCGCCGGAACGCGCCGTACGGCTTCTCGTCCCACCCGACCTCCTGAGACATGTAGCGGCGCTTGATCCCTCCCTTGAGGGCGATCTCCGCCGTGGGCGCGGGCCAGTGAATGCCGCGGAGCTCGCGGATCTGGTCGTACGGCGACTTTCCGGTGGTCTCCTCGACCTCCAGGATGCCGTGAAGGTCGGCATCGGTGCCCTTCGAGGCGCGCAGGAACTCCCGGAACACCTCCTCGGGGTCGTACATGCCGTTGGGGAGCTTGCGATACGGGAAGATCTTGCGCCCATCCAGGCCGAGCAGATCGGCGATCTCGATCCCCTTGTCGATGACGATGTCCATGTCCGGCTTGCAGGCCAGCACGCGGCCTTCCTCATCGGTCATCTCCTCGCCGTTGACCGTCATCGGGGGCGCCTCCCCCGTGCCGTCGGTCACGTAGAGTCGGCGCTCGGAGTTGATGTAGGTGCCGCCTGCCCACTCCCCCCAGGTGGCCGCCGGAAAGACGACATCGGCATAGAGGAGGTTCGGTGCGTGCCGGTAGATCTCCTGGACCACGACGAACGTCCGCTCCAGCGCCGGGCGGACCAGGGTCTTCGTCTCGGGGAGGTCGACGTGGGTGGCGTAGATGAGGAACATGGCGTGCAGGTCCTTCTTGAGCGCTCGCTCCATCATCCCGACGGCATATCCGGGGTTCGCCTGGCTGGCGACGTTGTCGAGCGCCGACCTGTCAATGCCCCACTGGTCCGCGATCCAGGCGCGATGGGCCTCATCGTCGATCCCGACGTTGAAGGGCAGGCGCCCGGTCAACCCGCCGGTCAGGCGCTCCCCCATGGCGTTCGGCTGTCCCGTCTGGGAG
>JASFRI010000165.1:0-9032 GCA_050115015.1 Acidobacteriota bacterium | reverse complement strand
CACCGGGATCTGCGTGATCCCGCCCAGCTGGTACTCCACCGGGTCCTCGATGGTGATGATCTTGTCCTCGCTGGACTGCACCTCCGACAGCGCCGCGTAGAGGGTGGTGGTCTTCCCCGATCCCGTGGGCCCGGTGACCAGCACCATCCCGTACGGCTCCCGGATGAACTTCCGCAGCTTGCGGAGGGCGGCCTCGTCGAAGCCCAGGATGTCCAGCCGCAGGTTCGCGAACTCCTCGTTGGCGGACTCCTTGTCCAGGATCCGGATGACCGCGTCCTCCCCGTGCACCGTGGGGATGATCGAGACGCGGAAGTCGATGGTGCGGCCGCGGACCTTGAGCTTGAACCGCCCGTCCTGGGGCACCCGCTTCTCGGCGATGTCCAGCTCGGACATGACCTTGATGCGGGAGATGATGGTCGAGTGGAACTGCTTGTCGATCGGCTCCATGGCGTGGTACAGCACGCCGTCGATCCGGTACTTGATCACCACCTCCCGCTCCTGCGTCTCGATGTGGATGTCGCTGGCGCGGCGCTGCAGGGCGTTGAAGAGGGTGGAGTCCACCAGCTTGATGATGGGGCTGCTGTCGGAGGTGAGCTTGTCGATGGAGAGCTGCTCCTCCCCATCCTCGTCCTCCTGGATGATCTGGATCTTGAACTCCTCGGTGGCCTCGTCCAGGACCCGCTGGCTGGACTCGGACTTCTTGAGCATCTCCTGGATGCCGGCCCGCGTGCCGACGGTGATCTCCAGGGGCTTGCCCAGGAGGAGCTCGAGCTCGTCGATCTTCAGGACGTCCGCCGGGTCATCCATGACGACCTGCAGGCTTCCTTCCTCGTCTTTCAGCGGCACGAAGTTGTAGCGGAACATCAGGTCCACCGGGATCGAGCGGAACAGGTCGTGGTTGATCTGGATGTCCGACACGTTCATGAACGGCATCCCGAGCCGCTCCGCGAGCTGCCGGGCCTGGACCTCCTCCGAGCGGACGTCGTCCTGATCCGGGAGGGGGACCGCCGGCGTCGCGGTCGTGTCTTCTCCGTGCTGTGGAGGCATGTCCCGTCCTCCTCTAGAAGTCCGTCCGGGTCATGGCTTCTTCGCGGCAGCTACTCATGATCCGGATGGGCTCCTATGTCTGCGCTGCCGAGTACGACCGGAACATGGGCAGGTAGATCGCCATCAGGATCGTGGCGATCACGATGCCCATGAAGATCAGCATCAACGGCTCGAGCAGCGCGATGATCGTCTGGAGATCGCTGTCGATCTCCTCGTCGTAGAAGTCCGAGATGTCGATGAGCATCGACTCCAGGGAGCCGGTCTGCTCGCCGACGCGGATCATCTCGATGGCCATCTCGGTCAGCAGCCCGGTGGCGTCCAGCGACTCCCAAAGGGCCTTTCCCTCGCGGATCCGCGTGGCCACCTCCGCGAGGCGTGTCTGGAACAGGCGCAGGCTCACGGCGCCGGCGGCGATGTCCAGCGCCTGCACCAGCGGGATGCCGCCGGCCAGCAGCGTCCCCAGGGTTCGCGAGAACGCGGAGACGGCGTATTTCTGGATGATCTTGCCCACCATCGGCAGCGACATCTTCATACGGTCGAGCTGCATCTCCCCGACGCTGGTGCGCTTCCAGGCCGAGAACGCCGCGATGGCGATGGCCGCGGCGCCCAGGATCAGGAGCATGTTGCTCCGCACGAAGAGGGAGATGTTCAGCAGGACCACCGTCAGCATCGGCAGATCGGTGTTCATGCCGGTGAAGAACTCGGAGAACTTCGGCAGGACGTAGAGAACCAGCAGCGCGATCAAGCCCAGCGAGAGAAACGCCAGCAGCGCGGGGTACACCATGGCGGAGACGACCTTCTTCCGCAGCGCCAGGAGCGTCTTGGTGTACTTGATGTAGCGCAGCAGGACCGCGACGATCTCGCCACTCCGCTCTCCCGAGGCCAGCGAGGAGCCGTAGATCGGCGGGAACAGGTCGCCGTGGGAGGCGAAGGCGTCGGAGAGGGACGCCCCGCCGCGCACCTGGTCCCGGATGTCCGTGAGCGCCGCCTTGAAGACGGGGTTCTTGCGGCGCTCGATGAGGATGTCGAGGCTACCCAGGATCGGCATCCCGGCCTTGAGGAGGGCCGCCAGCTCCTGGTTGAAGATCAGGAACTCCTTGACCTTGATCTTTCCGCGCCGCGGGCCGCCGAGGCCGGGCAGCATGCCGAGCAGGCCGCCCCGCCGCCGCACCGACAGGATGAGCAGCTCCTTGTCGCCGAGATCCTTGCGCAGGATCTTCTCGTTGGCGGCGGAGTAGACCCGCTCCACGATCTCCCCGGTGGGGGTGCCCACCTTGCAGAGGAAGTCCGGCATCTCAGGGGGCCTCGATGCCGGCGGTCACCGACAGGAAGATGGCGCGCTGCGAGTCCTCCATCCGGGTGGCGCCGAAGACGTACAGGCGGTTGTCCTGGAGGTTCAGCGTCATCTGGTTCCAGACGGGGTGATAGGCGATCTTCCCGGCGTCCTCCGTGCGCCGCTCCAGGGCGAATCGGTCGAAGCGGGTGATCCCCTCGGTGTTGTTCACGCGGTCCACCCGCAGGCGGATGCGATAGTCCTTCCCGAGGGAGACCTCCGCCTCCTCCCCCTCGGCGGTGGCGAAGGACGCGCTGCCGAGCAGGCTGTAGTCGGTCCAGACCGTGTGCTCCAGCGCCTTCAGCGTGGCGTCGAACCCCGGCAGGGGCTGCGGCCGGCGGGGCCGCACCAGGGGCTCGGAGACGTCGACCCCCTTGCTACCCAGGATGAGCGACACCGCCAGGCTGACCCGTCGCGGCGGCACGTCGAAGCCCCGCAGGACCGCGGCGATCTTCTCCAGGCGCGCCGGCTCGTCGGTCACGGTGAGGGTCCGCAGCCGCGGCTGCAGCGTCACCGAGGCCTCCGCCCCCAGCAGCGGCCGGATCAGCAGCAGCACGTCGTCCACCGACTTGTAGCGCACGGTGAAGACCCGGGTGTCGAGTCCCGGATCCTGCCCCCGGACCAGGCCGCCGGGCAGCAGCAAGCCGATCAGCAGGACCCCGGTCAGGAACCGCCTCAAAGGTCGATCCCCTCGTCGAAGATCATCACCAGCTCCGTCACCCGGTTGTCCTCGTCGATCACCCGCATGTCGTAGATCCGGGCGCTGGCGGACCCGATCGACTCCACCGTCGCCACCGTGGGGGCGGCCTCGAGGCGCACCACCGCGGGCACGGAGGGAGAGGGGGCCGCGATCTCGCGCATTCCCAGCCAGGCGCCGGCGCCCAGCAGCAGCACCCACGCCGCCGCCGCTGCCACCGCCAGGGCGGGACGCCGCACGCCCCGGACCGGGGCGTTGCCCCGAACAGGGGCCTGGTCCGCGATCGCCGTCCGGATGCCGTCCCAGAACCCGAGCCAGAGGCCCGGCACCGGACGCCGGTCGCGCAGGGCGGCGAACAGCGCCAGCGGGTCCTCCCCGCGCAGGGCCGCGGCACACGCCGCGCAGGCCTCCCGGTGGGCGTCGAGCCGGGCGAACTCCGCCGCGGTGATCCCCTCGCCGGCCTCCCGTGCCAGCAGATCGCGGGCCGTGTCGCAGGACAGATCCGTCATGCTCTCCTCCCGCCGGGAACGTACTCGGGGTAGCGCTCCCGCATCAGGCGCTGCAGCGTGCGGCGGGCCTGGAAGAGGTGATTCCGCACCGTGGACGGACGCACCCCCAGGATCCGCGCCACCTCCTCCGTGTCCATGCCCTCGACCTCCCGCAGGGCGAAGGCCGCCCGCTGCTGCGGCGGCAGATCCCGGGCCAGTTCGTCGAAGATCCGCGATACCTCGTCCCGGGCCAGGGAGCCCTCGGACGGTCCGGGGGCGCGGCGGACGGAGCGCTCCCCCGCCAGCCCCTCGAGGCCGCGCCGCCGGGCGGCTGCCCGGCGCCGAAAGTCGATCGCCAGATTCATCACGATCCGGTGGAACCAGGGGTCGAAACCCGACCCCTGCCGGTACTCGCCCAGATTCCGCCACACGCGGATGAAGGCCATCTGGACGACGTCCTTGGCATCGTCATCGTCTCCCACCACGTGGCGGGCCAGGCGCAGGGCGCGCTCGCGCTTGCGCTCCACGAGCCGTTCCAGCGCCTGCACGTCTCCGGCACGGATCCTCCGCAGCAGCGCCTCGTCGAGGGGATCCGGCCCCGGCAGGGGCCGTCCGGACGAACTCGGGCTCATCTCCCCCGTCCCGGGGCGGACGCTCCTGCGTGGTCTACGCACCCCGCCGCCGGAGCGTCTAGGGGCCGGCCCCGGTCATGGAGACCCCGTGCGGCCACGAATCCGGGGCTCGGACGGACGAGGGCCTCCCCGGTCACGCCGCCCCCGTGCCGCCGGGGGTCGTCCGGCGGCGGGTGCGCCGGGCGGCCCGCATGCGGTGCACCACCGCCAGGGCCACGGGGTAGGTCACCAGGCCCGCCACCATCGCCAGCAGCACGTTGCCGAGGACGAAGGGCCCCAGCAACGGCGCCACCACCTCGACGAACTCCCCGACGCCAGCGATCCCCTGGAGCTGCCGGGCCAGGGAATCGGCGGGGTCGGCGGATCGCCCCAGCAGCAGGAGGCCCAGCGCCGTCCCCGAGCCGTAGATCGGCACCACGGTCCAGGGATTGAGGATGAAGGTGCCCAGCAGGACCGCCAGCCGGTTCAGCCGCAGCAGGAAGGCGAGCCCCAGCGCCAGGGCGGTGTGCAGGCCGAAGAAGGGGGACACCCCCAGGAACGTGCCCAGGGAGAACGCCGCGGCGGTCCGCCTCGGCGAGTCGCCGGTGTGCAGCGCGCGGCGCAGCAGGATCCGGAGCCGGCGTCTTGCCCTCCCCACCCCTCAACCCTCCGCGGGCCGGAAATGCCCGAAGCCGCCGGCCTCCAGCGGCGTCTCGCGACCCCCGGGACCCCGCACCACGAGGCCGCCCCGGGTGATCTCGCCGATCCGCACCGGCCGCGGGACCCGGCGGGTACGGCGGAGGACGGCCTCCCGGCCCCGCGGCACCGTGAACAGCAGCTCGTAGTCCTCCCCGCCCTGCACCGCGACGCCGGCGGGATCGTCCCCCAGCCAGTCCGCGAGCGGCCCGACGCACCGATGCACCGGGATCGCCTCCAGATCCACCCGGGCCCCGACGCCGGAGGCGCCGCAGAGGCGCCCGAGATCCGTGGCGAGCCCGTCGCTCAGATCGATGGCCGCGCGCGCCAGCCCGCGCCGGGCGAGCCAGGGTCCGAGGTCCAGGGGCGGACGGGGATCCAGCAGGGCCAGCAGCGCCGCCCGCGCCGCCCGCTGCAGCGGCCGGGGTCCGGGGCGGCCGGGCCGGAAGCCGGCCTCCAGGAGGCGCAGGCCCGCCGCCGCGGCGCCCAGCGGGCCGGAGAGCCACAGGCCGTCCCCGGGCCGCGCCCCCCGGCGGGTCAGCAGCGTCCCGCGGGGGAGGCTCCCCGCGGCGGTGATCCCGAGGGAGACGGGGCCCGACGAGCCGGTCGTGTCGCCCCCCACGCAGGGGGCTCCGGCGCGGCGGGCCGCGTCCGCCAGTCCCGCGGCGACCCCGTCCAGCCAGGTGAGGGGCAGCGAGCCCGGGGCGGACAGTCCCAGCAGGAAGCCGCAGGGGACCGCTCCCATGGCCGCCACGTCGCTCAGGTTCACCGCCAGGGCCTTGCGGCCGAGACGCCGTGGCTCGCCCCAGGAGCGCCGGAAGTGCACGTCCTCCACCAGCAGGTCCGTGGTCCAGACCAGGTCGTGCCCGGCGCGTGGCCGCAGCCGCGAGGCATCGTCGCCGATCCCGAGGGGAGGGGGCGGCGCCTGCGCACCGCAGCGGCGGACCAGGCGACGGATCCAGGCGTCCTCGCCCAGCGCGCCAAGGGTCCCGGGCATGGGCTTCCTACAGCGGCGCCTGGCTGGGGCGCCGGCTCCGGGCCGGCGGCGCCGGACGGGAAGCTTCCGTCGCCGCGGCCGGCTCCGCCCGGTCCATCAGCGCGAGGCCGAACACCTCGTCCACGGTCTCCACGAAGTGGAACTCGAGGTCCTTGCGCAGCGTCGGCGGGATCTCCTCGAGATTGCGGGAGTTCCCCTTGGGCAGGATCACCGCCTTGATGTGCGCCCGGCGCGCCGCCAGCACCTTCTCCTTGATCCCGCCGACCGGAAGCACGTTCCCGCGCAGCGTGATCTCGCCCGTCATCGAGACGTCGTGCCGGACCCGCCGGCCGGTGAAGGCGGAGAGCATCGCCGTCGCCATGGTGATCCCGGCGGACGGCCCGTCCTTCGGGATCGCCCCCTCCGGCACGTGCACGTGAACGTCGGTGCGCGCGAAATAGTCCTCCTCCTGGATCCCCAGGGTCCCCGCCCGGCTCCTGGCGTAGGAGAGCGCGGCCTGGGCCGACTCCTTCATCACATCGCCGAGCTGCCCGGTGAGGATCAGGTTCCCCCGTCCCGGCATGGCGCTGGCCTCGACGAAGAGAATATCCCCGCCGGCGGCGGTCCAGGCCATCCCGGTGGCGACCCCGACCTGATCGCGCTGCAGCGAGGTCTCCGGGACGATCCGCGGCGGCCCCAGGAAGCGCTTCAGGTTGCGCGGCGTGACCACGGTGCGGGTCGTCTTTCCCTCCGCCACGCTGCGGGCGACCTTGCGGCAGACACCGGCGATCTCCCGTTCCAGGCTCCTCAGCCCCGCCTCGGACGTGTATCCCTCGATGATCGCCAGCAGCGCCTTGTCGGTGATGTGCAGCTGCTCCGGCGTCAGGCCATTCTCCTCGAGCTGCTTGCCCACGACGTGCCGCCGGCAGATCGCCTGCTTCTCCTCGTTCGTGTATCCCGACAGGCGGATGACCTCCATCCGGTCGCGGAACGCCGCGGGGATCGGCTCGAGCAGGTTCGCCGTGGCCACGAACATCACGCCGCTGAGATCGTACGGGACCCCGAGGTAGTGATCCCGGAACGAGTTGTTCTGCTCCGGGTCGAGCACCTCCAGCATCGCGGCGGAGGGATCGCCGCGGTAGTCAGAGCCGAGCTTGTCGACCTCGTCCAGCATGAACACCGGGTTCGTGGAGCCGGCCTGCTGCATCCCCTGGATGATCCGGCCGGGCATCGCCCCCACGTAGGTGCGCCGGTGACCGCGGATCTCGGCCTCGTCCCGGACGCCTCCCAGGCTGATGCGGACGAAGTTGCGCCCGAGGGCACCGGCGATGGAGCGGCCCAGGGAGGTCTTTCCCACCCCCGGCGGCCCCACGAAGCAGAGGATCGGCCCCTTCATCTTCTTCTTGAGCTTGCGGACGGAGAGGTACTCCAGGATGCGCTCCTTGATCTTCTCCAGCCCGTAATGGTCCTGATCCAGGATCCCCTGGGCCTTGACCAGGTCGAGGTTGTCCTTCGTCTCCACGGACCACGGGATCGACAGCATCCAGTCGAGGTAATTCCGCAGCGTCACCGTCTCCGCGGAGTCCGGGTGCATGCGCTCCAGCTTGCCCACCTGGCGCAGCACCTCCTCCTCCACCGCCTCGGGCATGCCGACCTCCACGACCTTGCGCCGGATCTCCTCGATCTCCTCGGTGAGCTCGTTGCCCTCGCCCAGCTCGTTCTGGATCGCCTTGAGCTGGTGCCGCAGGAAGTACTCGCGCTGCGATCGGTCCATCTCCTCCCGGGCGCTGGAGTTGATCTCCTGCTGCATCGCCAGCAGCTCGAGCTCGCGGTAGAGCATCTCGTTCACCCGGCGCAGGCGCTCCAGGGGATCCGTCAGCGAGAGGACCTCCTGGGCCTCCTCCACCCTGAGGTCCAGGTTGGACGCCGCCAGGTCCGCCAGGCGGCCCGGGTTCTCCATGTTGTTCGCGACGACCATCACCTCGGAGGCCACCGGCTTTCCCAGGGACGCGGAGCGATCCAGCCCCTTGCGGACGTTCTTGATCAGGGCGTCCTTCTCCAGGGAGCCCCCCGCCGCCGGCTTCTCCTCCAGCTTCTCGCAGCGCCCGACGAGGTAGTCCTCGCGGGAGCTCAGCTCCACGAGGCGCGCCCGGGCGATCCCCTGCACGAGGATCCGGATGCGCTGATCCGGCAGCTTCAGCATCCGCATGATCACCGCCGCGGTCCCGATCTCCATCAGGTCGTCGGCGAGCGGGTCCTCGATGTCCTTGTCCCGCTGCGCGACCAGGAAGATGGTCCGGTTCTCGGCCAGGGCGGCGTCCACGGCGGCCTTGCTGGATTCCCGGGCCACCGAGAGGGGCATGATGATGAACGGGAACACCACCGTGTCCCGCAGGGGCAGCACGGGGAGCTGCTCCGGGAGCTTCAGGCGGTCGCTGAGGTCGGAGGGGGAGGTTTCGGGCATGTCAGACCTCCACGCGCTCGACGGGGATCGTGATCGCCTCCCCGCGCTTGTTGGGCACCTTCGGGAACTCGATCCGGAGCACGCCGGCGTCGAGGACCGCCTTTGCCTTGTGGGTGTTCACCGCCGCCGTGAGCGGGATGATCCGCTTGAACGTGCCGTAGGCCCGGTCCCGGCGGTGGAACACCACCGGGTCCTGCACCACCATCCGGTCCTTGGCCCCCTGCAGGATCAGGTTGCCGCCGCCCACCTGGACACACAGCGTCTCGGGCTCCACCCCCGGCAGCTCCGCCTCGACGATGAGCAGGTCGCCGCACTCGCAGATGTCCACGTTGGGCACCCAGGCGGCGCCCGACTCCGGGGTCTCCGGGGGCTCGCGGAGCTCCTGGAGGCTCTCGAACAGCTTGTTCATCTCCGTCTGGATGCGAACGAACTCGAGGTACGGTCCGAAGTCCGGCATCGTCGCTTTCCCTTTCATGCTCCGCGTGAGAAGCCCGGAAGCCGAGGTCCGGGCATGCGGGGACGGCTACTCGGTGGAGCTGGTGACCGGTCCGCGCTCCGATCGCTGGCCGAGAAGGTCGCGGAGCTCGTCCATGAACTCGTTGACATCCTCGAACTGGCGGTAGACCGAGGCGAAGCGCACGAACGCGACCTTGTCGAGCTCCCGCAGCCTCGACATGACGAGCTCCCCCACCAGGTTCGTGCCGAGCTCCCGGTCGCTGC